>JABMQV010000231.1 GCA_013203065.1 Desulfobacteraceae bacterium
CTGTGGCGAACTTCTTGATCTTTCTGTCCCCTGATTTCCCTACCCATGCGGTAAAGTGAAATACGCTGCCTTTGCCAAATTCGCTTTCTGCCCGGAGATCGCCACCCATCAGGTTCGATATCTGTCTGGAAATGGATAGACCCAGACCGGTGCCGCCATGCTTCCTTGTGTTCGAATCATCTGCCTGCTCAAATGGCGAAAAGATGGCGGACAATTTTTCCTCGGGAATTCCAATGCCTGTATCCCTCACCGTGGCATGAAGTTTGATCCGCTCCTCTTCTTCCGTTTCAACATCGAGTGTTAGCGCAATCTCTCCCCTCTCGGTAAATTTGGCTGAATTGGCCATCAGATTGGTCAAGACCTGTCGGAACCGGTTGGGATCTCCTTTCACCTGTGAGGGGATGTCGTCCCCGATGTGACACAGGACCTCAATCGGTTTGGAATCCAACCTGGGTTGAACGAGTTCGCAGACGTCGTAGACAACGAGTTCAGGATCAAAGCCAATTGCTTCAAAATCCAATTCCCCGGCCTCAATTTTTGAGAAATCAAGGATGTCATTGATCAAAGAGAGCAGGCTGTCGCCGCTCGTCTTGATGGTCTTGGCATAATCTACCTGGTTGTCATCCAGGGGGGTGTCAAGGATCATGTCCGTAAAGCCGATAACCGCGTTCATAGGTGTGCGGATCTCGTGGCTCATGTTGGCCAGAAATTGGCTTTTGGCAATATTTGCGGCCTCGGCCTGCCGGGCCATCTCTTCAGATCTCAGAATTGCGTCTTTGAGTTCCTTCACAAGCCTTCTGGTGAGCAAACCTACCGAGAGTGCAAAAAGTATGGCCGCAAGAACACCAATCAAAATCGATATCAGGATTTGCCTGTCCCGGGTTTTCTGGAGTTCTTTGGTGGAGAAGCCCACCTTCACAAACCCGAGCAAATCTTTTTCGTCTCCAACAGACGATCGTATCTCCTTTTCGAATACAAGAAGTTCCGGGTCATCAGCCTTAACCTCAGGGGACCTGGTCAAAGGGGAGTTGTTTTGATCTGAAAATACCACAAACTTGATTTGCGGATCCTTCTTTGCTACCTCGACAAATTCGTCCAGGGTGCTGTACTCGAAATTTTCATAAGCGGGTATACTTATCTTTTCGAGCATGGCTAGCATGGACTTTTCTCTGGCATCGACCAGGCGGTGGAATTCAGCCTTATGCTCAAGGATTCCAGTCGTTATGAGTGCGCCGAAAATGATGATTGTCGGGACAAGAATGGCTGCGATCAGTTTGAAGTTTATACTGCCAAATCTATCGGTGTTCATACCACTCCCTGCCTGTCAGGCATGGTTCTCCTAAAAGGAAAAATTGAAGGATTTGTCAACTCCTGCTCTCTCGAGAAGTGGGATCGTAAACCTGAAATCGTCCCGGGTGGTCTTGATAAATCCTGTGATGCCAAGTTTTTTCTTGACGGCCTTTGCCTCGGGTGAATTGTCGTCTTTCAGGGCAAGGAGGAGGCCAACGATCCTTTCCACAACCTTGGGATCTGCTTTTTTTGAAATGATTAATGCCAGGTTGGGGTTTTCCCCAGGGTCTTCTCCAACCGAAACAATGGACTTATGCCTGTCTTTCATCTTGTCCCAGACGCGATTCTTGACGATAGCCACATCCGCCGAGCCACGCGCGAGGGCATCGATGGCAGCCCCATGGGAGGAGGCCTTGCGGGTTTCTGCGTTTATCTTTTTTTTCCCTTTGATGGCCCGGTAGAAGAACTCGCCGGAAGAGGCCAGCCCGCAAAAAATGATCTTCTTATTATCAAAATATTCTGCATTTTGGGTGAATCGGGGCGACCCTCCGGGCGCAAGCACCACTGCCCAGTAGGTGCTCCATCCCCCATTGCTGACAGGGCGTACCACAGGATAGGCGAGGTCTTTGATGATCATGCATCCCGCAACCCCCGAGCCGCTGAACATACCGTCAACCTTCCCTTCCGCGAACATTCTGGCCGCCTGGGGATAGCTCTTTGCACCGACAAAAGATGCTTTCACACCGTTTTTCTCCAAATACTTTAGAAGCGGCCTGAATCTTGCGCCGGCGCCTTTCTTCTCCTGCATGATCCCGATCTTAAAATCAGCATGAGAATCGGGCGGAAAAAAAAGGCAAAAACTCAATACCAGACAAAAACAAAAAATGCCTGAGATATATTTCACTTTGTCCATGATCTCGCTCCGTTTGTATGTCGACGGCCCCTGCCCCTGGTCTGTCCGTTTTTGCCCTCACGCGTTCAGGCAGGTCCCGTGCAAGGGCAGTCGGATAGGGAATGAAGCGTTTCGGAACCGGCCTCGGTTGCGGGTGGTGGCCTTTTTACCCGCTTGCATATTGCGCAATCTCGTCCAGCTTTGTCTTCATCGCCCGAACGGATTCGACGACACCTTCAAGGGCGCCACCGCGGGCTTCCGCTTCGATCTTTCCGGCCGTTTCGTAGAGGTCCATCAGTCCAAGATTTCCTGCAGCGCCCTTTATGGAATGGGCTGCATTGGCGGCTTTTTCAGGGTCTTTTTCTTCAACAGCAGAGAGAAGTTCGTCCAGATCGGACATCCCGGTTTCAACGAAAAGTTCAATAAGCTCAAGATATTCCTCCTCTTCCAAACCCAGATTCTCTGCCAACTCCTTGAAATCCATAACGCCCCCTTCCTGATAGCCCATCGGTCGGTGATCGCAAAACGAAGATCAGCTTTATGTAAATCGGTCTTCAACATCCTCAGCACCACCATCTAACATAAACATACCAGTAATTTCAATTATTTTGTCGTGATCAGGAAACAGCGAATTGACCCTATTTGGACGGACAAGATAAGGACGGCTATTAGGTTTTTCCCCCTAAAAGGCTCTCCCTCTCCTTTGAAGTGGCCTGCAACGGATAAAGTAGGAGCGGGCATCCATCGGACCGCTGTAGCAATGAGCATCCCTGGCCTTCTTCCCCTATTCACGATTTTTCTCCCATATCCCTTGACATGCAGGGCCCTTTTCCCTATTCTGCAACAAGTATATATTATCTCATTTAATCCATGAAGGTCCAGGAGTTGTCATTTATATCCTTTGCGTGCCTATTACGGCGTGCCTTCCACAGGGAGGTATCCAATGGAAAGGAGGTATGTATGAATAACGTCAGGAAACATTCTATTGTCTTTTTGTTGATTGCAGGCCTGCTCTTTATCCCTTGCGGGACCTCTGCCCTGGCACAGGATCTGTACGGGGGTTTGGATGACGGAGTGGAGAAGATGCTCGTTGATTTCATCCTGGTAAGGCCTCTGGGAGTAATTGCCACCGCAGTGGGGACCGTCATGTTCGGCTTGTCCTGGCCCTTTTCTGCCCTGGGTGGGAACTCCCATGAGGCGTATGAAAAGATGATGGCCGAACCTGCCCGCTTTACCTTCAAAAGGCCGCTCGGTAAGTTTAATTGATTCGTAAAAAACCCGTTTATCCCGTCCGGTAGGGGACAGCTCTGTCGTCTGGCCGTAAATCCTTTGTGCAATTATCAGGTCCTTGATAGTATCATAAGGATATGAGGCCTGATAGTCCGGAAGACCTGATAGAGGGAATAATATCATAAAAACCTTAGGGCTTGGAGGAAAGGTATGAAAAAAAAGATGAAAATTTGCATGTTGGTATTGGTGTTGGGGTTGTCGATAGCGGTGGTGGGCCCGGCCCAGGCAGCCGAAGAACTCACGTTTGGGTGCGCGTTACCCTTGACAGGCCTGTTTGGCAAGGCCGGTGAACTCGTAAGGGATGCCTATACCATTTGGCAGGAAACGGTCAACGCAAAGGGCGGAATCAGCGGTAAGTACAAAATTAAGATTATCTACTATGATGACCAATCAAACCCGCAGACGAGTGCCAAACTGATCGATAAGCTTGTCACAAAAGACAAGGTGGATCTGCTGCTGGGAGGATTCGGGTCCTCACAGGTGATGGCTGCCTCTGCAGCGGCGGAGCGGCACAAGTACCCCTTGATTTCGGGTGCGGCCAGCTCCAACAAGCTGTTTGTGCGAGGGTTTAAATATTACTTCGCCACATTGGGTAAGGCCACCGAGGAGGTCAAAGGCTGTGTGGATGTCTTCACCACGGTAAGTCCAAGGCCCAAGACGGTTGCAATCGTGGGGGCCAACATCCCCTTCTGCGCACTGGCCTGCGAGGGTTATAAGAAGCACTCTGAGAAAAACGGCTTTGAGGTGGTCCACTTTGAACTGTTTCCCGTCAGGCTCCAGGATTACAACACCATGCTGGAGAAGGCCAAGGCCAAGAACCCGGATTTACTCCTGGTGGGTTCTCACCTGGGAGTCAGCCTCA
>JABMQV010000232.1 GCA_013203065.1 Desulfobacteraceae bacterium
TGGTTTGACCAATCAATTTCTCCATGGCAACCCTTGTTGCCCACCGCAGAAATATTTTCCCATACGCTGCCCCGGCAAGATACATCCCAAAGATAAAAACCAGGTGTGACAGTCCGTATGTGAGAGGACCTCCAATCACTATGATCAGGGGTTCTTTCATATAGATCGAGATTGCTCCCAGTAGGCCTACTGCGGGCCAGCCGATGATATAGCTCACACCGATGGCAGATATTCCGACAACTGTTCGCGCGCTCGGCCGTTGTTTGAATGCGCTTAGGTCAGCACGGTCTTCCATGGCAGTGCGAACAAATCTTGTTCCTGCGATTTTCCTCAAGATATTCATCATTTTCTGGTTTATTGTGTCAGCTGATTTCCTGAAGATCCTCAGACCTGTAAACTCTGCCTGTAAACCCTGATTAAATTGGGTTGAATTATTGTTTGCAACTATGTAAATACTTTACCATATTAACTTTCCGTCATCCCTGACGAGTGTTCGAAGTGTTGAACTGCGTTTTTACAACAAACAAACTTTACGTCAAATTTCATCATATAATCAAGTGTTTTGATGGAAGATGTCATTTTCGAAACCTGTTTGTACCTCCAGTCCTCACCAGAAGCTCTCCAAGCCGGGGGATTGCAGCTCCAGGTTTTCCATCTTAACCCCTTGAAGAAAGCTGACGGATCTATCGTGTACTGGGAGTATTTCGACAAGATCTACTGTATTTCATTAGATGAAAGGACAGACCGGCGGGAAGAAGCGACTGTTCAATTCGACGCTGTCGGATTATCCGGCAAAGTTGACTTTGTTGTTGTAAAAAAACATCCGGTTGATTGTGAACAGGGGATCTATGAGTCTCATATCCTCTGTATGAAAAAGGGAATCCATGCCAAAGCCGATAACATGGCGATCTTTGAAGATGATGTCTGTTTTGATCGGTTCAGCCCTGAAACCCTCAAGAACTCTATTGATTTTCTGTCGTCGAACGCTAACTGGAACATCATGTTCTTGGGGTGTCTGATCAAAAGGAGTGGAAAAATTGAGAATGCGTCCGTCGTGAGGGTGAAATTTCGGAGTTTGTGCCATGCCTATGTCTTAAATGCCAAGTTCGCTGAAAGGATGGTCAAGATACCGTGGCAGAAAGTGCCTTTTGATGACATGTTGCGCGATTTGAAGGATGATCATCTATACGCTATTTATCCTTCTTTTGCGTTTCAAAGCAACTCCCGCTCGGATAACCACAAGTGCATCTCCCTGGACAGAATCAGGAGGTTATGCGGGGGACTTCGACGGATACAGAAAATGAATGAATTTTATCATCGTAACAGAATGATTATCATCGGGGCCCATGTCCTCGTCTTATTGATATTGATTGGCATGCTGACTGTCTAACAAAAGGATCCCCGTCCATGGACCAAGCGATTACGCGAAGCAGGCGTTTCAGACAAAACTGATTGAGTGTCGTTTCCAGGACCCAATGAAATCCATTACAATCAATTTCCCCGTGTTGATTTTCTCGGTGATTATTGCAGCAGTTCTTTTCTGTGCAGGGTTGTACCTGCTGGACATCGATACCGATATAACCGGATACCTGCCCCAAAATGACCCTGTAATCTCAGACGCAGGATATATTTTTAAAAACCATCCTATCCAGGATCGGTTGGTCATTGATATCGGTTATGAGAAAGATGATCCGGATACCCTCGTTGAATGCGGAGAACTGGTGGAACAAAAACTGAGGGACAGTGGGCTTTTCAAACAGGTTGGAACGAGAGATTTTCAAGATCTCATACCTGATCTAATCTCTCATATCTTGAATAATCTACCCGTACTGTTCACTGAAAGGGATCTTGATGATAAGGTAAAACCCTTGCTGTCGCCCAATAAGATCCATAAGAGGCTGAGAGAGATCCGTTCCAAATTATTGGACCTGGAAGGGATCGGCCAATCGCAATCCCTCTCAAAAGATCCCTTGGGACTGAAAAACATGGTCCTGTCCAGGCTGTCCCACCTTGCCCCATTCCAGAGACTGGAGATATATAAAGGAAATCTCATATCACCCGATAGAAAACACCTCCTCCTGGTTACCATTCCCACATTACCCGGAACAGATACGGCCTTTGCGCGAAAGCTGATAGAATTGTTTGATTCAATAACAGACGAGATCAATCAGAGATACCCCGAAAAGGGAGACCGTATTACCCTTACCCCGGTCGGAGCATACCGGGCCGCTTTGGACAACGAGATAATTGCAAAGCGTGATGTTGAAAAAGCCATACTCCTGGTAACAATAGGAATTGCACTCCTCCTTGTCTTTGCCTTTCCCAGACCCCTGCTCGGTCTCTTTGCTTTTTTGCCTGCAATCGCAGGGACTGTGACTGCGTTTTTCGTTTTTTCCCTTCTCCACAAATCCATTTCAATTATGGCACTCGGGTTTGGCGGAGCCATAATATCCATAACCGTAGACCATGCCATTGCCTATCTTCTGTTCCTCGACCGCCCCCGCAGGACCTTTGGAAAAGAGGTCTCCAGAGAGATACGCGCCGTGGGGTTGGTTGCCGCCCTGACAACAATCGGCGCTTTTGGAGCACTTTGGCTCTCTGATTTCCCAATCTTTCAACAGATCGGCCAGTTCACTGCCCTCGGGATCGCATTTTCATTCCTATTTGTCCATACGGTTTTTCCAAGGATATTCCCTTCCATGCCCCCCGCAAGCCCAAGGGCACTGCCTCTCAGGCGTGTTGTGGACAAATTCTCCTCAATGGGAAAAAAGGGGGCCTATGCCGCTCTCTTCTTTGCTGTCGGTATGTTTTTTTTCGCAAAACCGGAATTCAACGTCGATTTGAGTTCCATGAATACGGTGAGCCAAAACACGGCCGCTGCAGAAAAACGACTTGCAGATGTATGGGGGAAAAGCATTTTCCATAAGACATATTTGATGACAGAAGGCGAGAGCGTAAAGGAGCTTCAAGAAAAAGGGGGCAGGCTGCTGCAGATGATAGACAGGGATCTGGCCTTGGGCGCTATTTCTTCGGGGTTTGTTCCGTCCATGGTTTTCCCCGGAGAAGAGAGAGGAGGGAAAAATTTTAGGGCGTGGAGAGAATTCTGGGACAGCAACCGGATTGAAGAATTAAAAAGGGCCCTCGGAGACGCGTCTAGTGCCACGGGTTTTGCGGCAGACGCATTTGAGCCTTTTTACAAGACACTTTCGAAAACCTCCTATCAACCAGAAATGGCAGATATTCCCGAAAAATATCTCGATTTTCTGGGCATCACTCAAATGGCTGACGGAACCAAATGGGTTCAATTTTCAGGCCTAACCCCCGGTGAATCCTATGACGCTGAAAGATTTTACAAAAAATATAGATCCTCCGGAAAGATATTTGACCCCGCCCTTTTTTCCATGAGAATGGGCGAACTCCTGTTCTCCACCTTCGCAAAGATGTTATTCCTGGTGGGTTTAAGCGTGATCATCCTTCTATTTTTTTTCTTTCTTGACTGGAGATTAATCATTGTCGCCCTGCTACCCGTCTTGTTTGCCTTGGTGAGTACCCTTGGCACATTAAA
>JABMQV010000233.1 GCA_013203065.1 Desulfobacteraceae bacterium
CCCTGTGCTCATACAGATGCAGATTTCCGGGACCCGGTCCTTGATGGCATCTAGGATACTGCCAACCGTTTCGAGATCCCATGTGGGAAGGTGCCCCATCCCCTCTTCCTGGTTCCGGAAGTGGCAGTGTACAATGGTCGCCCCGGCATTAAAGGCTTGTTCGGCATGATCCGCCATCTCCTCTGGAGTGACAGGCACGTTGTGCACGGCCGGATCGGTAAGCACCCCTGTCAGAGCGCATGTCACGACTGTCTTTGAACTCATATTCTCCTCCTCTTGGGTTACGTATCCCCGGGACGGATGCCCCGGGATGACCGACTAGCTTCTGTTTATCTCTATGCCGTCAAATATGAATTTGCAGAGATCCTCCGTCAGGGCATCAGGTGATATCTCCCTGTCAAAGACCACTTCGGTGAGGCAAACATTTTCGATGGCGCCAAGAACGACCTGCCGGATGAACGATGGCGGAATATCACCTCGAATCTCACCATCCCTGATCCCTTCTTCTATAATCCCCAGCAATATATCACTGTAATCCTTTACCAGCTTATAGGGCTCACTCCTGTAATAGTCCGGGAGGCTCCTTGCCTGAAGCAGGAGGATCTTGGCAAAAACCCGGTTTGTGGCGTAAACATTTATGTGAGACCATATGAGCTTCCTCAATTTGTTGAGGGCGCCCTTTATCCCCTTGAGGTCCATCTGCACCTGCAGACGATACTGCTCCAGGTATTCCGCAAGGACCTGGTAGAGTAGATCACGTTTGTCCTTGAAATACTTGTAGATGAGGGCCTCGGTGACCCCGGCGGTCTTGGCGATCTCTGCTGTCGTGATGTCTCCGAAGTCCTTGTCCTCCAGGAGGAGTCTTAAGGCATCCGCGATTTTTATGCGCCCCGGCGGGAAAGGCCTGTTTTCAGAGACCGCTCGGGGCATGACAGGGTCTTGGGCTTTGAGCATAGCCTATTTGTCTTTCAGTGTCTCTTTCATTGCCAGGAAGAGTTGAACCAGATCTTTATGCTCCTGTCTCTGAAGCATGATGGGCTGATGCGAGGACTCCCACTCAAGGACCTCGGAAAGAGATTTGTCAAGATTGCTTTCCAATCCGTGTTTTATCATGGACATGGCAGCAAATGACCGCTTTGACAGGGTCTCGGCAAGGGTAGAAACCTCACCGTCAAGTGCGTCATCGGGTACGGACTTGTAGATCAGCCCCATGGACGCTGCGGTCTTACCGTCAATTTCATCCCCCAGAAGTGCCAATTCTCTTGCCTTTACCAGACCCACCAGTCTGGGGAGAAAATAGGTGCCGCCCCCGTCCAGAATCAGCCCGAGATGAATGAAGTTTTCCCGAAATCTGGTGTTGTGAGAGGCGACGACAAAATCTCCGGTAAGGGCCAGATTGGCTCCTCCCCCCACCGCAGCCCCCCTCAGTTTGACAACAACAGGTTGAGGGATTTGACGCAGTCCCCTTATAAGGCGACCAAAGAGTTTCATGCCCTCAAGCCATTGGGGGGCAGAACGGTTTTCAAGGAAAAGGGACATATCGGCGCCGGAACAAAAATTTCCGCCTGCACCCTCCAGAATCACCACTCGGCTCTCTTCATCAGACGGGAGGCGATCCAGCAGGTCCAGAAGCTCTGTGATCATCTCCTGGTTTAAGGCGTTTAAAACCTCGGGGCGGTTCAAGGTCACGGTGGCGATTTGCCCCTCCCTTTCTACGCTTATGCATTTGTAGGCCATGGTCCGGTTCCTCTGCTTTGGGATTAGTGCTGTCGGGTCTGGAGAATATAAGTCAATGGATAAAGGGTTAGCGACATTTACTTTCTCGGAAAAATAAACAGACAAATCAATTCATATCAAACGGTTACCCTTGTTAGTAAATATCACTTATTTTGTCAAGCATGTTGGAGGGGGTAGGGGGGATAGGGAGGCATCGGCGTGAAAATCCAGACACAGACCTGTGGTTTGAGATGCCTTGAGTTCAATTAAATGAATTCGCTACTCGACTCGAACGTCAACTGAATCCATCCATGTCTCATCCACAATACCCTCCGCATTTTCATCCACGGCAAAATAGAAGGTGTAATCTCCAGCGGGAAGGGCCATATTGAGCACTTCATAGGAGGGCGGGAGTTGAAAGGGAGGAATCTGGATACACACGTGTATCCCTGGCTGCCAACCGTCTGGGTATACATAGCTATACCAGTCAAGCGGCGGGTCAAAGGGTGTGTGGGCGACAACCCACCAGTCAGCCTTTTTGACGGGGCGATTGCCGGGATCGAGGCTTACTGTTATGGAAAC
>JABMQV010000234.1 GCA_013203065.1 Desulfobacteraceae bacterium
GAATTGTATCAGTAACCGAAATATCAAGATCATCTCCGCCTATGTGGACAGCAAACTGGGGACGCACCAATCTTTCTTTCATGGGCTCCCTTACCCTCTCGACGAATATGCCTCACCGGAACAATTCTTCTTGAACGAAGATGAATGGACCACCCATGACAATTTTGAGGAAATTTTCAGGCGCGCCAAGGAGTTGGTCCGAGCCAAGGAATTGGTCAATGATCCGGATTTCTTTTTCCGGTGCGGGGCATCTGCGGCGAGGCTCCAGTCCTGGGGGCGGCTCCATTATTTTGTCAGGGTTTTTTCCTCACCGAACGATGGTTTCAGGAGACTGCCGTTTTTTAATAAGACCTTTGACGACGCCAAAGAGGTGGAATTGGTGTTGCCACCCACCTATGATCGCAGCCTGAAAAAGATAAGTGTCCTTTTGAAAGTCCAATACCATGACGATTTTGATCCCCACAAAGATTACTTTGGTGATCTCTTCAGCCGAGGAATCATTTCTTCCATACCCACCATCTGGGGAGTTGACCCGGCCACCATAAGACAACCGTTAACACCCTGCAATCCTGTGGTTTTGTTTAACAAAGACCCCGAATTTGCTCCATTGGGACTTGAAGCCAGGATGGAAGGGGACTTGATGACCATAAAAGACCCTGCCCAGGGTCGTCGAATTGCCGTTGGAAAAAAGATCTTTTTGGAACCTGAAGAAGTCAACAACCAGACGGTCTTCCTTGGCAAATACAGCGAACATGCCCTTGGCAACAACATGATGCCCCATGACAAAGGGCACGCGATGCTTATTACCAGAACCGTCCAAGTGGGTGACCGGATCCTCCTCAGGCAGGGAAAAATATTCATGGCCCCTTATTTTATTTTGTATGTTACCTACGACCGGCTTTCCATGTTTCGTCGATTGTCACAGATCTTTAGAATTCGGGAAACACCCCGGGATTCCGAGGCAGAATTGATTGATACCATCAATCAGTTGAGAAAAAGCATGAGAGCCAAAAGCGATGTCTACCTGTCCCTTGAAAAGACCCATACCGAACTGGGAAAGGCCAAAGCAAAACTGGACGCGTATAACCGGGAACTGGAGCAAAAAGTAGAAGAACGGACCGCAGAACTTCATAAGGCTCAACAGGATCTGCTCCAGTTAAACCGCGACCTGGAAGCAAAGGTTGAAGGCCAGGTCGCCCTCCTCAAAAAATACAATGAACTTAAGCGGTATGTCTCGCCACAACTAACTGAGAAAATCTTGACGGGGGAGCATGGTTTTGGCTCAGAGCCACAAAGGAAATTGATGACCGTGGTTTTCACGGATATAAGGGGCTTCTCGAACGTAACAGACAGTCTGGAGTCAGAAGAACTGTTTCAATTATTGAACAAATATGTCTCAGAGATGATCAAGATTATCTACACCCATGACGGCACCCTCAACAAGATCGTGGGCGATGGACTCCTTATCTTCTTTGGTGATCCAATCCCAATGGAAGATCACGCTGAGCGTGCCGTGCGGATGGCCATTCACATGCAAAAAAGGGTGGATAAATTGAGAGGGGAATGGCTGCAGTATGGCCTCGATTTGGGGGTAGGCATTGGAATAAACACAGGGTTTATGACAATCGGAAACATCGGCTCGGATATTCACAGGGATTATACGGTCATAGGAAACCAGGTGAATATCGCAGCACGCCTCGAATCAGAAGCCAAGGCGGGGCAGATCTTGATCAACC
Source organism: Desulfobacteraceae bacterium (assembly GCA_013203065.1). The sequence goes on from JABMQV010000234.1 coordinate 1,737, forward strand.
ACAGGACTTACAGCCGTATCAAGGGGATCTTCAAAGTGGAGGAAGTGGGTGAAATAAAGGTCAAAGGGATCCACAATCCGGTCGAGGCCTACAATGTTCTGTGGTGATTAACAGGGTCCGGCTGGTAGCAGAGGGTGGGTATGTAAATGCCGGCGGCCTTGGCCGCCTCCAGGACGGTTGTTTTGGAGGGCACCCGGATAGCCTGCCCATCAACGATCAGATTCGTTTGGCTCATAAGGGACCTCTCGATCTTGGCAGTCTTGAATGGAGAGTTGATTGTGGTCAGAGGTTGCTGGTCGAACTGGGAATTGCCGGGCAACTTCCTATGGTATGTTGCCGTCCATCGCAATTCATCACCAGGAATGGGAGATGGCCCCCACCTTGCACCCTTCCACGCAAGGAAGTGGCGGTCTATCGGACGGAGGCTTACAGGGTCCGCACTCATATTTCAGTTTCTTTTTCTTATCGGCTGCCACCATGGCCACCGGTTCATCCCGTAAGGGGTCATTGGGGTCCTCATCAACCACCAAGAAGACCTCCACGGGACAGGCCGGGACACAGTCCCCGCAGCCATCGCACTTGTCCGTGTCGATGGTGATAAAAAAATCGCCGGACGCATCCTTATACCCGTAGTTCGCTAGCATGATGTCACCTTATTAGTAGTTATTCGCTATTGGTTATTTGTTAATTGTTGGTTTATTATTCGTTATCAGTTATTCATTCAGCGATTAACCAATAACCAATAACGATTTCACTTCTTCCTCCCCTTTCCCTTCTGGCACATGGCATACCCAAAAAGGGCCGCGCCCGCAGCTCCGGCGATCTGGGTGTCCCATTCCGTCTTCATGCGCTCAAGTTTGATCATGGGCATCAACCGGTCCATAACACCGCGATTTTTTGCCATGCCTCCTGTAACGGCAAACTCGGGGGTTACCCCAACCCTCTCCACAAGAGAAAAGATACGTTCTGCCATGGCCCTACAGTAGGCCGCAAGCACCTCTTCCGTGGTCCAGCCCTTTCTGAGGAGTCCGGTGGCCTCTGACTTTGCATAGACAACACAGGTACTCGAGACTGGCTGTGGCTCTTCCTTTACTTCAAAGGAACGTTCCCCCACATCATTGATGGATACCCCCAGCAGGTCTGCAAAGACTTCCATGCCCCTTCCTGTGCCTGCGGCGCACTTATCGTTCATAAGGAAGTTGGTGACCTTCCCCTTCTCGTCGCACTGGATCGCCTTGATATCCTGCCCACCCACGTCAAGGACGGTGCGGACCTCGGGACCATAGATAAAATTGGCCCCCCTGGCGTGACAGGCAATCTCGGTGATGGATCTGTCCGCCATGGGCACGTTGACCCTTCCGTACCCGGTTCCCATGCAGTAATCGACCCTATCTTCAGGCATATCGCCCAGACCTTCCAGGGCGAAATTGAGGGCATTTTTTGCACTCTCGGGACTATCAGAGCCTGTTCGCATGTTCCCATAGGCAAGTATCTGGCCATCTGCCATAATACAGGACTGTGAACTGACGGAGCCCACGTCAATACCCACGGTAATGAATGTTGCCTCTTTCCAGTCTATATCAGGACTCTTCCAGTTGGTCTCTGTCCATCTCCAGAATTCTTGTTTGTTTTCTTCGGCCATCTTGATCTCCTCCAACAAAAACTGGTTATCTGTTATTCGTTACTGGATCAGCCCCGGAAGACATATCTCCTCTTTTCACAAGGCATCCTGAC
>JABMQV010000235.1 GCA_013203065.1 Desulfobacteraceae bacterium
ACCCTGGCGCCCTTCCAGTCTGTGACGGTCTTACCCGGTTCCATGACAATAAAGACCGCCTTTGGGTTTTCCTGGAGGTTATGAAATGTCCTGTTTTTCCCGATCCCCATTACGACGGTGTTTTCGTCAAGCATCTGTGGAGAACCAAAGACCGCAGCATTTACCTCTCCCTTTCCATTGGCAGTGGCAAGGGATCCTATCCTCGGACGCTTATTAAACAATGAAAGCAGCTCCTGCCGATTCATAACATTCCTCCTTTATAAAGATGGAGATTTGGGTTGATCGATTCGTCTTACGCTCAGAACACTATCATGTTTCAGGGCCATTAACAAGGGGGGATTAGACTAGTGTCCTTTCCTGATCAAAAAAGGAGTGAATCGGGTCCCATGGTCATAGACATCAAGGCCCTCGTGCCGTTTCAGGAAGTTTACCGAGATGTATGTGAGGGGAGTGGCCGCGGCTTCATAGGCAGATTTGACAATCCATTGGGCGAAGACAGCAACTGCCAGTGCCTTCAATGGAATTGTCCCAACAAAGGCCAGGGTTATAAAGATCAGGGAGTCCAGGCCCTGACCCACCAGCGTAGAACCGAGGGTCCGTGTCCACAGCCACCGGCCCTCTGTGGCGATTTTCATCTTGGCCAAGACGTATGCATTAAAGAATTCCCCAACCAGGTAGGCAAGAAAAGATGCAGCCAGGAGCCGTGGGGCATAGCCCAAGATACGTTCATAGGCAGCCTGGCCCTCCCAGAATGGCGCGGGGGGGATGACCTCGCCCACCCATAGGGCAATGACCAGGATAAGGTTACAAGAAAACCCCAGCCAGATGACCTTTCTGGCCTGGGCATAACCGTATACTTCTGTCAGGACATCTCCGATGATATAGCTGATGGGAAATATGATAATTCCTGCAGGAAGGATCATCCCCAGGATCTTTATCAGCTTTACAGATATAATATTGGCCGTCATCAGAGAGGTTATGAACAGGGCCACGATGATGAGAAAGCTGTAGGAGTAACGTGTAGGGTGATTTACGGCCTCGACCCTGTCCATCATCTTTACTTCCGGGTTCATCCTGGCTGATGCTCCTTCCGGAGCAAGTCATTTACCGTCTTAACCGGGTTGAATGTAATGCGCGGGACCTCCACAAAGATCGAGATCCACTTGGCCATTGCCCCGTTCCAAAGCCCGGGATGTTCAAGGGACTTCAGATCTCTGCCCTCTCTTGATTTCTCCGAAATAAAGACCGCCTTTGGATCCACATATTTCCGCAGGTCAAAGGGTCTCCCCTTCCAGTCGCGAAGACCACAGACCAGGTCTACCGGGTTAAAATGGGTAGAGGCGGCAAAAATGTTTTGCTGCTCTTCAGAACCAGGATCCATCTGGGCTGTTTCCACAATCTGTACCGAGCTTTCACCAGCCTCGTCTTTGACCCAAAAGGGGCCGCCGCCCGGTTCATCCACATTTTTGACCATCCCGCATACCCTGATGGGCCTATTGAGTTTCTCCATAAGAAAGTCTTTTTTTGTCTCCGGTGAGACGCTCTCAAAGACGACCGGCACTGACTGGGAGAGCTCCTCCTCAAAAAAGGCCATGGCCTTCTCAATTGTCTTTTTATCCGGGGCTGATGCGAGTTTTTCCATGTAGCGAAAGAGCCGTTTTTGTAAGGCAATGAGATAGCCTCCCATGGTTTTTTTCCACTGAAAAGTCTCTGGTTTAAGCCGGTCGGGGACCACATTGTCTATGTTTTTTATAAAGATTATATCGCCCTTGAGGTCATTGACATTTTCTATCAGGGCCCCGTGTCCCCCGGGTCGAAATAGGAGTCCACCATCCTCTCGGCGAAAGGGATTGTTGTCCAGGTCAACGGCAAGGGTGTCGGTGGATTTTTTTTGAATTGAAAAGCTGTCACGAAACACCACACCGTAGTTTTCTTCGTAGCTCGGCTTTACCTTTTCTGAAAGGTCCTGAAATTTCCCCATGTGCTCTTGTGACACCGTAAAGGAGAGAGAACTGGTCCCATTTTGGTCGGTAACATAGTTGGCAGCTTCAACCAGGTGCTCCTCAAATGCGGTCCGGCTTCCTCCCGGGTAGTAGTGAAATTTCAGGAGCCCTTTTGGCAGGTTGGAATAATCGAGTCCCTTTTCCGTCAAGACAAAATCTATGATTTCCGTGAATTCCCCTTTCCCTATGAATGCATCAACATCATATCCTTTTTGTTTCATGACGGACCCGAGTTCATTGAAGAATGCGAAATTTCTTATGCCGTCCATAAAGGTCACAAGTTCAGCCGCATCTTTTTGTCCGCGCCGCGCCGCGCTGGCAACAGGCTCTCTCAAGATTTCCTCTCTCCGGCTCAGGTAGCGAAGGAGCGTCTTGAACATCCTGGAGGCAGCGCCCGAGGCAGGAACAAATTTGAGACAAACGCGTTTTGGGGCCTCGTGTTCAAAGATTTCTGTCAATTCCTGTCCTCTTTTCTCATCGATAACCGTAATACCGTCCCCTGCTTTACAGGGACGATTCAGTCTAAGGTAGGGTGGGGGCATCTCAAAGAGCCCAATTTGCCTCTCCACTTCTTCCACGGTGAGTCCATGGTCTTTTATCTGTCTTAAATCCTCTTGAGAGAAGGGGTATTGATCCATCTTAACCTCTGTTTTCAGATCCTCTGACAAGGTTCCCAACGTATAAGTTGATAGCCCCAAACCCTGAAAGTCAATAAAAAAGTGAGAGGCACTGGTCGAAGGCCAGATAATGGATCAATTTTTTATGGAATTTAAAAAAAACGTAACTATAATATTCTAATTCAATGTAAAGTTATGCCTGAATTCGGTGGGTGAAGGGGTAGTGGACAACGTCACTATCCCTCTATTCGCATTTGCTTGAGGGTACCATATCTGCTATGCAGCCTTCTTGCCTGCCATCTGGCGGTATTTGGTATTTTAAAAGTGTTTGAACCCATTGAATTGCATAGTGTTTTGGTGATAAATCCCCAGGGTCAGCCAGGTGACATTTCAGGCGAACCCGCTAAGATGTTTATGGAGGTAATCTCAAATTGAACCCGTTTTATAAGAACCTTGCTCTTTGGCTTGTGATCAGCCTTATGATGGTTATGCTGTTTCAGGTATTTAAACAGCCAAGGAGTGGGAACATCACTATCAGTTACAGTGATTTCCTGAACATGGTAGACAGCGAAAGCGTCATCGATGTCACCATTCAAGGAGAACATATCATGGGCATGTCGTCACGAGGGCCCTTTAAGACATATGCCCCAAAGGATCCCGAACTGATCAAACTACTCAGGAGCAAAGGGGTCAAGATATCCGCCAAACCCCAGGAAGATTCTTCATGGTTCCAGGTATTTCTATCCTGGGTCCCCATGCTTTTGTTGATAGGTGTGTGGATATTCTTTATGCGCCAGATGCAGGCGGGCGGCGGAAAGGCGCTCTCTTTTGGAAAGAGCCGTGCCAGGCTTATGACTGATAATCAGGAGAAAGTGACCTTTGAGGATGTGGCAGGTATTGAGGAGGCAAAGGAAGAACTGGAAGAGATCGTGGAATTTCTTCGGGATCCCAAGAGATTTACACGGCTGGGAGGCAGGATTCCCAAAGGTGTCCTCCTGGTGGGATCGCCAGGGACGGGGAAAACCCTTCTGGCGAGGGCCATAGCGGGTGAGGCGGATGTGCCATTTTTTAGCATAAGCGGATCAGATTTTGTGGAGATGTTTGTGGGTGTGGGTGCATCCCGGGTCAGAGACCTTTTTGGCCAGGGTAAGAAGAATGCCCCCTGCATCATATTTATTGATGAGATAGACGCTGTGGGCAGACACCGCGGAGCAGGCCTGGGAGGCGGACACGATGAGAGAGAGCAGACTCTCAATCAGCTCCTTGTGGAAATGGACGGTTTTGAGTCAAATGAAGGCGTTATTCTGATTGCAGCCACAAACCGCCCCGACGTGCTTGACCCGGCCTTATTGAGACCCGGTCGGTTTGATAGGCAGGTGGTGGTCCCGGTTCCGGACATAGGGGGTCGTGAGGGTATACTAAAAGTCCATTTGAAAAAGAAGCTTGTGGCCGATGACGTGGACCTCAGTGTGCTTGCCCGGGGTACACCAGGGTTTACCGGTGCTGATATAGAAAATATGGTGAATGAGGCAGCCCTTATGGCCGCCAGGCAGGGTAAAGACCGGGTGGAGATGGTGGATTTTGAGCATGCCAAGGACAAGGTCTTGATGGGCACGGAGCGGAGGAGCATGATCATCAGCGAGGAAGAAAAGAAGATCACCGCCTATCACGAATCCGGGCATGCCATGGTGGCGAAATTGATCCCCGATACAGATCCCATACACAAAGTGACCATTATCCCAAGGGGTCGCGCCCTTGGATTGACACAACAGCTTCCGGTGGATGAAAAACACACGTATCCCAAAGAGTATCTCCTTAACAACATAACCATACTGATGGGTGGGAGGGTCGCTGAGGAGATCGTTTTGGATACCCAGACGACCGGCGCTGGAAATGATATCGAGAGGGCATCGGATCTAGCCCGTAAAATGGTGTGCGATTTCGGTATGAGCGAGGAACTGGGGCCCCTCACTTTTGGTAAGAATGAAGAACAGATTTTTCTGGGCCGGGAGATCGCCCAGCATAGGGATTACAGCGAGTTGACCGCACAAAAAATCGACGCAGAGGTCAAGAAAATTGTAAACGATTCCTACTCCAAGGCCCATCAGCTCATCGAAGACAATATGGATATATTACACAATATGGCCACTGCCCTCCTTGAAAGAGAGACCCTCAATGGTGAGGATATTGACGAGATAATGGGACACGGGCAAGGGTCAAAGCCAAAGAGTGAGGAGTCTGCCTCCCCGGAGAAGGATTCCGAAACTTCTTGACAGCAGGGCGGCGTGGGCTTACGGCTGAGTTGGTCAAATTTTGGCCTTGACTTTGATAAAAGAACCCATGTGATGGGGATCCTGAACATAACCCCGGATTCCTTTTCAGATGGCGGGCGATATTTTGAACCGAAAAGGGCTGTTGAACACGGCCTTCAGATGGCCAGGGACGGGGCCGACATCATCGATGTGGGCGGCGAATCAACAAAACCCTATGCCGAGAGGCTTAGTTGCAGCCAAGAGATGGACCGGGTTATTCCCGTCATAGAGGCCCTCGCGCGGGAATTGAGCATCCCCATAAGCATAGACACTTACAAAAGCGAGGTGGCACAGGAAGGCTTGAAGGCAGGTGCCTCCATCATCAATGATATTAGCGCCCTCCGTTTTGATCCAAATATGGCTCCGGTTGCGGCCCGGCATGATGTACCGCTGATCCTCATGCACATGAAGGGCACACCGGAGAATATGCAGCAAAATCCCCACTACCGCGACCTCATCTCTGAAATCTCTCAATTCCTAAAAGATGCCATAGATCGGTCCGTCAAAGCGGGGGTCAGAGAAGAGTTGATTATCGTGGACCCGGGCATAGGATTTGGAAAGACCTTTGATCACAATCTGGAGATTATCAAGAAATTAGGGCAGTTTAAATCCCTTGGCAGACCCCTCTTGCTGGGTACCTCCAACAAGGCCTTCATAGGCCATATTCTGGACAAGGGGGTCGATGAGAGAGATACCGGTAGCATGGCCTCCGTCGCCGCAGGGGTGATGAATGGTGCCCAGATGGTCAGGGTTCACAATGTGAAAATGGGTGTTGAGACAGTCAAGGTGATTGATGCTATCAGGCGTGGCGAAGTCTAGACAAAGGTGGAATGGACATGCTTTTCTGTATTGATATCGGGAATACAAATATCGTCCTGGGCGTCACGAAGGATGATAAGATCCTCCAGCATTGGCGGATAAGGACCGAAAAAGAGACCACACCGGACGAACTTGGGGTACTGGTGAGCAACCTTTTCCAATCGGCCGGGTTGGAGCTTGGGGTGATCAAGGAAGCCATTATCTCATGCGTGGTCCCACCGCTATTAAACGCAGTTGACGAGTTCTGCAAACGCTATTTTGGTATTACCCCAACGATTGTGGGGCCAGGGTTGAAGACCGGGATGCCGATCAAATACGATAATCCCAAAGAAGTGGGGGCTGACCGAATCGTAAACGCTGTGGCTGCCTATGACAAATACCGCACCGCCCTGGTGGTGGTGGATTTTGGAACGGCCACTACCTTTGACCACATATCGGGTGAAGGCGCCTATATGGGTGGGGCCATTGCGCCCGGGGTGATGATATCCTGTGAGGCCCTTTTCCAACATGCCTCCAAGTTGCCGAGGGTGGAGATATTCGCACGGCCAAGCAGTGTGATAGCACGTGATACAATCAGCAGTATGAATGCGGGCATCATCTACGGTTACGCAGGATTGGTGGATGGAATCGTTACAAGGATGAAAAAGGAATCCCCAGAACAGCTTACGGTTGTGGCCACAGGCGGGCTTGCCCCCCTTATCTGTGAAGTCTCCGGGACAATCGATCATATTGAGGAATTTTTGACCCTCCAGGGATTGATGCTCATCTATAATAAAAACCGGTAGGTTGGTGAATAACGGTTCGCATCCCGATCTGCGGGATGGTTTAATCAGATTAATATTTAGGTTTCTGAATTAGGGTTCAGGCACCCGAGTTTATTGAGACCTTACCCCCATTTTGGAGAGGTGGCCAATGAATGAAAAGAAAAAGCCTTTTCCCCTCTTTTCCAAGTCAGCACGATACAACGCAGCCTATCAGGATGTCCCTTTTGGCCTTACCCTGATCTCGGGGTGCAGGAACCACTTTAACCCGCCGGGTTTTGATCAGTACAAGAGGAAACTCCTCAGAAAGATGAGGAAGCGTGAAACTCTGGAGCAGATCAGCGACCGTATTGACACCTATGCACGGTTTTTTGAAGACTTCGGACATGACTGTCCATTACCCAAGCACTTGAAGCGGACAGTCAACAGCGGTTTTCCCAGATATAACCTGATGGTGGATACCCACTTTATGGCAGAGATGTGTGCGGGTATCCTGGTTGCTGTAACGGATTATGATCATTTTGAAGGGAGTCTCGAACTGGATGTGGCAGATGAAGTTGAGACATGCCGGGGGATGGGGCAGCGGGAGTTCAGGACCAGGGAGGGCGAGATCGTTTTGAGGGATGAGGCAGATATCGTTTGTGTGCTCTGCCAGGGTGCAGACGAAAAAACAAGGGTTCGGGAACAGACGTCAAACGTCCTCTTTTACGGCTATGGCATCCCGGGTATTGAGACCGATCACTTGAGGAAAGGACTGGAAATGGCATCTGAGACCATGTGTGAGTTTGGGGGTGGGACAACCGAAGGGGTGAAGATCTTCTGATACAGGAGCGGAGGCTCTGGGATTGAATTCCGGCAATGAGGAATCGGATGGATGACCTGAAGATAGCCGCTGTGTGCATGCATCCGGTCCCCGGAGAAGTGGAAAAGAATCTTGACCGGATCCGGTCATTTGCAATGGAGGCCTCTGCCGGAGGGGCTGACATGGTTTGCTTTCCAGAATTTTCCGTAACGGGCTATCTGCTGACACCCCCCCAAGACCTCTGCTACGGGCCAGACGCCCCATTCATTACCGAAAGGCTTGCCCATGTGGCCAAAGAGGCCGAGCTTGTCTTGATGGCGGGCACCATAGAGGTCTCGGATAGGGAAAAGCCATATATTACTCAGGTGGTAGCGGGCCCCGAGGGCCTTATCGGGCACTATCGAAAAACGCATCTCTCCCCCCCTGAAGCCAATATCTACCAGGCGGGAGATAAAATAAAGGTCTTTTCCCATGGAAAAACCACCTTCGGGATTTTACTCTGCTACGAGGCCCATTTTCCTGAGATAAGCACCACAATGGCCCTCATGGGGGCTCACCTGCTCTTGATTCCCCATGCCTCGCCCAGAGGGAACCCAGAGGGGAAATTGCAAAGCTGGTTGAGGCACCTGAAGGCCAGGGCCTTTGACAATAGTGTGTTTGTGGTGGCCTGTAACCAGGTGGGGAAATCCGGAGACGGGCTTTCATTTCCGGGGGTTGCAGTCGTCCTGGGTCCGGATGGTCACGTCATGGCAAGCTACACGGGTGAGGAAGAGCATATCCTCTTTGTGGAACTTGAGGCCGACCGCCTTCACAATATCAGAGGCCACAGGATGAAATACTTTCTTCCCAAACGGAGGCCGGAGTTATACGGGAAGGTTTCGGGGATTTGATTAAAAAAAAAGCGCAAAAGCAACCGCCTTGGATGCATTTGCGCTTTTTTGTAGTGAGAAGCTCTGTCTAAATCTCTAAGACAGCCTAGACGCAGCCCGTCGGTTTTGGCAGCCCCGCCATCTTACAGGCCCCCTTGCCCGGTCCTGATGGGAACAGCTCGTAGATGTATTTGAGCTTGTAGCCTGTGACTTTCGACAGGATCCTGACCATGGGAGCAATTCCGTTCTTCTTGTAATACGCCTGGAGCACCTCGACTACCTTGTAATGCTCGTCGGTCAGTTCCTCAATACCCTCACTTTGTTTCACATGCCGCATCCATGGTTCGTTCCAGTTGGAGAAATCATCGATGAAACCGTCTTCATCAACATTGTAAGTGTTTCCTTCAAATTCTACCGTTGGCATAACTAAAACCCTCCTCTTTTTTGGTATGAGACCTTTGAAAAACGCCCCCTTTTGGCCAATCTCAGCGTCAGGCTCAA
>JABMQV010000236.1 GCA_013203065.1 Desulfobacteraceae bacterium
CCATCACAAAGGTGTATGTGGTGGAGAGACCCGCCAATTGAGGAGAGCCCAATATCGCTTAGAGAGGCGCAGGTCTGGACGATCTGTTTGATCTGACCCACGTCCCAAATCGCCTTGGAGCCGATATCCCTCGCTCTCATGACCACCGCGTCGATCAGGGCAATATCGACTACTTCGTTGTTTTTGAGTATGTCGAGCCGCTTCCGTTGAGAGAGGACTTTTTCAGGATCCAGCAGCTTTCGGGAGATCAATCCGGCTGCCATGCCCGCAACCGTTGCCTCCACAGGTAAAGGAAACACGTTATTCGTACCGGCGGAGATAGGGAGGAGGGGAACGTCCCCGCACCCTTTTGCCACGAGACGGTTCGTACCATCTCCCCCGAGCGTAATAATACATCCGACCCCGAGGTCCCTTAACAGGCGGGAAGCCCGGTGGGAATCTTCTTCGTTTGTCTTTATCTGCATGTCGAGAAAGGATACGTTCATAGGCGATTTGTTGGCCCTGAAAAACCTCTCTTTGGCCTCCAATCCTATGCCGTAAACATCCGGCATGATTTCCACGTCGTTCACACCGGCAGCTTCCAGGCCGAGGAGCAGTCTCAGAATGATGTTTGATTTATGCGTGTTGCTGGAGACTGTTCCACAGGCCACCAATCGTCTGATGTCCTTTCCCGACATCGGGTTAGGGATAATACCGACTTTCCCCAAGAATATATCTACCTCCCTTCCTCACAATAAACGTCATCCAGCGTTTCTGCGGGTTCCGGGAACGGGCTCGCTTCCGCAAATCTTACTGCCTCATCGATCTGTGATTCTGTTTCCTGACCGATTCTTTCAATCTCTTCCGATGTGAGGACACCCTCGGTGAGGAGCGTGTCAATATATCGAGCCACGGGATCCTTCTCCTGCCAGGCTTCGATCTCCTCTTTTGGCTGGTAAAGCCGATGGTCCCCTTCGAAATGGCCTTTCATCCGGTAGGTTTTATATTCGATGAGGGTAGGCCCCGAGCCCTCCCTTGCCCTTTTTATGGCCTCGGAGGCGGCTTCATAGACCGCAATCACATCATTTCCATCGACGGTTATGCCGGGGATCCCATACCCCATGGCCCTCACAGAAATGTCTTGTATCCTGAAATGTTTGTCCGGCGTCAGCGATATACCGTAAAAGTTGTTTTCGCACACAAAGATAACAGGCAGGTTCCAGACGGCAGCGAGATTGATACTTTCATGAAAGGTCGACTGGTTAGAGGCTCCGTCTCCAAAAAAACAGACAGCCACCTGATCGGTCCCCCGATACTGAATCGATGTGCCGGCCCCGACCGCGATGGGGAGACCTCCGCCGACAATCCCGTTGGCACCCAAGATCCCGAGGTCCATGTCGGCAATATGCATGGAGCCGCCCTTTCCCTTGCAATAACCACCCTTCTTTCCGTAAAGCTCGGCCATCATCTTGCCGAGATCGCCCCCCTTTCCGATACAGTGTCCATGACCACGGTGGGTGCTGGTGATGTAGTCGGTGGGTCTCAGGTTTGCGCACACGCCAGTGGCCACAGCCTCCTCTCCGATATAGAGATGAACGAATCCGGGTATATGGCCTTGCGCAAAGAGCTGTTCTGTCCTGGTTTCAAAATTCCGAATGGTCAGGATGGTCCTCAACATTTCTTCCAGTTTATCCTTCCCGATTTCCATGATTTATCCCTCCTGTCGGCTGATTGTTTACACGATTTCCTTGATGGTCTTTATGATGTCGTCCTCATCCGGGATGTAGAATCCCTCCAATGAAGGACTGAAGGGGACCGGCGTGTCAGGGGCAGTAACCCTTTTAATAGGAGCATCCAATGTGTCAAATGCTTCGTCCGCCACCAAAGCCGCGATTTCGGCGCCAAATCCACAGGTCTTTGGGGCCTCGTGGACGATAACCAGCTTGTTGGTCTTGGCGACGGAATCCAGGATCGTCTTTTTGTCAAGCGGGTAAAGCGTTCTGGGGTCCACCACTTCAACACTGATGCCTTCTTTACTCAATTTTTCAGCTGCTGACAGGGTCGTGTGCAGCATCATGGAATAAGTCACCACCGTCACATCTGTCCCCTCTCTCTTGATATCGGCCTCGCCCAGTGGTATGAGATATTCCTCCTCGGGAACGTCCCCTGTTATTTCGTAAAGCACTTTGTGCTCAACAAAAATGACCGGGTTGTCATCTCGTATGGAGGATTTAAGAAGCCCTTTGGCATCGTAAGGGGTCGAAGGCATGACAACCTTGAGCCCCGGAACATGGATGAACCATGCCTCCAGGCACTGGGAATGCTGAGCAGCGGCATTGGCACCAGCTCCTCCTTCGGCTCTGATGACCAGGGGCAGTTTTGTCTTGCCTCCAAACATATATCTCATCTTGGCGGCTTGGTTTACGATTTGATCCATACACACCGTAGCAAAATCGAGCATCATCAACTCGGCCACGGGTCTCAGACCGGTAGCGGCGGCTCCAACCGCAGACCCCACAATGGCGCTTTCGGAAATGGGCGTGTCCTTAACCCGTCTGCTGCCAAACCTTTCCAAAAGACCTGCCGTGACGCCGAAAATGCCGCCATAGGTGCCCACATCTTCTCCTATGACAAAGACCGTCTCGTCACGTTCCATTTCTTCAATCAAGGCTTCATTTAGGGCTTCAGATACCGATAGCTTTTTCATTGGCAATTCCTCCTTACAGGATATTTCCCAAATTATAAATTAAGTGCTATTTGACGCAGGTTGGCAGCGCATGTATCATTAAATTTTATAAGAGATTGGATTCAAGAAAGCAAGCGGATAACTAAACAATCTTAGCCGATTCAAGGTGTTTTAGTCCAAGTAACAACCTGAGTTGGAAACAAAGCTGACACGGCCTCCTCGTAAGATCTTGACATTAACATATTATTACAATATTATGGTTTAATGAAATCAAAATCAATTCTTTTGATCGCAGTGAACCAGAACCGGTCTCCGGTAAGCCCCGACTTTTAGAGTGGGCTTCAGGGGAGGTTCTTTGCTTTTGTAGTCATAGTGTCCTTTTTGTAAGAAAGGCTCGAACTGTTCCGGCTCTCCATTCTATAGTTGGGAAAAGGCGTACGCAGCCTTTGAGAGGGATGACGACCGCAAAATGATACTATAAAGAGGAGAACGAGATGAAAGATGTTGTTGTCATCGGAGGAGGGGCAGGTGGTGTGCCTGCCGCTATCAGGGCTGCCCAACTGGGCGGTGAGGTCGCCATCGTAGAGAGCAAGGATTTTGGTGGACTTTGCATGAACAGGGGATGCGTACCTTTTGGGCATATGATGGTGGCCTCCGGCATAATCGGCGCCATTTCTTTTGGGAAAAAAGTGGGCCTGTCCGTTAAAGAAGTTTCCAAAGATTATCCGATTTTGAAAAAACGGCAGGACGAGCTTATTGACTTTATGAGGATGGGCGTAACTACCACTCTGAAGAAAAACAATGTTGAAATTATTCAAGGGAAGGGAAAGATTGCCGGAAAAGGCAAAGTTGATGTGGACGGAAAAACAGTCTCCTGCAGGAACATCGTTTTGGCCACCGGTTCAGGGTGGCTGAAACCGGACTTTCCCGGCGGGGACCTGGAGGGAGTTATCAATAGCGACGATCTCCTGAATGCAGACGAGTTACCAAAAAAAGTGCTCCTTTTTGGACGCAGTCCGTGGCTTTTGGAAATCGCACAGTTTTTGAACAGGTTTGGTTCAGAACCTTTGGTGGCCACACCGGATAAATCGATTATTCCCGAAGAGAGCAAAACAA
>JABMQV010000237.1 GCA_013203065.1 Desulfobacteraceae bacterium
CTATTGAATATTGACTATTGCCGAAAAAAATCAACCCGGTTTATTTGGCCCTAAATAGAAATCCTTTTTAGCTCAATTTTCAACCGTCAATCTTCAATCGTCAATCGGTCTCCAATGAGACTTCTCTTTGGGGAAAATTCGTGGCCAATTTGCGCACAATTTCTTTTGTAAGGTACTAAACGGGGGTTTCGATGAAGGTCACCAACACATTGAAGATATTTACTCCTGCCCTATGCCTCCTTCTGGGCCTGCTCTGGGGATGTGGCCCTCCTTCCCCGCCAAAAAACCTCAATAACATATGTGAGATCTTCAGAGAAAACAGGGACTGGTACGATGATGCAAGAGAGTCTTACGAAAGATGGGGGATTCCCATACCCGTTATGATGGCGATTCTCAACCACGAATCAAGTTATGTGGCTGATGCAAAGCCCCCTCGCACAACATGTCTCTGGATATTTCCCGGCCCCCGCCCATCCTCGGCCTATGGGTATGCACAAGCGAAGGATACCACGTGGGAGGAATACCAGGAGAGCGCAGGGAACTCTTGGGCTGACAGGGACGAGTTTGGGGATGCGATCGATTTTGTTGGATGGTACTGCCAACTCAGCCACAAGAAATGCCATATATCCAAGAACGACGCATACAACCTCTATCTTGCCTATCATGAGGGTCGCGGAGGCTTTAATAGGAAGACTTACCAAAAAAAGGCATGGTTGTTGCGAGTGGCCAAGAGGGTCCAAGCCACCGCCGGTCGTTACAAGAGCCAACTGGCCGCCTGCGAAGGAGAATTCAGAAAGAAAGGGTGCTGCCTCTGGCCTTTCTGAGTAGCGGATTCTTGTGCTCAATTGCACTAGGTCCACTGGAAATGACCCAATGAAACCAACCGGTTTGTCCACCATCCTTTACAGAATTCAGGGGATCAGCTTGAAATGGAAGCTTCTTATCCCTTTTCTGGGTTTTTCTTTTCTTGGGACCGTCATCCTGGTTTACATCGGTCTCAGTTCACAACTGAAACTGATCAAAAATGAGGAAAGAAAAGAATGCCTCTTCCTGTACAAGCAGTTTCTTACGGAAATAGATCACAAAAAAATCAGGGCCCTTTCACTGGCCACAGTCATCGCTGGAAACCCGGAGGTTCAGAGACTGCTCGCCGAGCGGGATCAAAGCGGCCTTGCGAAACTCCTTTCTCCCACATTCAAGCAACTCAAGACAAAATACGGCATTCTTCACTTTCACTTCCATATCCCATCTGCCAGGTCTTTTCTGAGACTCCATCTTCCGAAAGCCCGTGGAGAGATAATTTCATACAGGGCCACCGTTATGGAGGCCATGAAGACCGGGGAGACAGTTGCCGGTCTAGAACGGGGAATGGCTGGTTTGGGCATCCGTGGGGTTGTGCCAATCTACCTTAGGGGCGTTCTTGTAGGGAGCGTTGAAGTCGGATACCCTCTTGGGCGCCACTTCCTGGAAGATCTGAAAAGAAGCTGGGGGGCCGATTTCACCGTCTTTGAAAAAATACCACAAAAAACCTACAAAAAACTCTCGACGACCTTGAAGGGGCGTACCGAATTTCCCCTACTCAAATACGTAGGCCAAGATCGAGCAAGAAATCCGATAATCCTGATTTCTCCCCCCGGTTACCGAGACAAAACGATCCTCCTGGGGGCCGTGACCAATTACGCAGACAAGGTGGTGGCCCAAGTTGAAATAGAAGTTGACCGTAGAGGCATTTTGGAACGACTGTCCAAGACCCAAACCCTCATGTTCGCTGTTGGGGCCGGAGGCATACTCGTTTCCTTTACACTGATATGGGTGGTTTCCATTGCCTTTCTCCGGCCAATAAAGGAAATCGTCAAGGAGGCTCAGGAGATAGCGGACGGAAAGACCGGAATAACATTGGAGCAAAGACCCTCAGATGAGATGGGCGAACTGACCCGCTCCCTCACCAAAATGACTGACGCCCTGAACGAAAGGCAGGCCCAGATAGAAAATTACGCCAGAACACTTGAGATCCGGGTCAAGGAGAGGACCGCTGATCTCGTTGCCTCCGAAGAGAAGTACCGGACCCTGGTTGAGCATGCACCACTTATCGTATACCGGGTTCTTAATGACGGTACCACCGAATTCATCAACCATCATTTCAGCGAAATACTAGGGTATTCAATTGAAGAGGCAGTGAGAGACAAACGGTTTTGGCGTGAAAAGATATGTGGTCAAGACGAGTGCCAGGTTGGCGACGCAGCCATCACTTCCTGGGACCTTGCGGTGGAGTCGCGGGTTGAGAGGGTCGTAAGAGACAGGGAGGGAAATCCCCATACCTTTATCGATCACGCCATACCCCAAAGAGACCACCAGGGACGTGTCAAATGGATTGATGGCATCATGATGGACATCACCCGGTTAAAGGAGCTTCAGGAGAGGGCGCTTCAGACGGAGGAAGTTCGGATCCTGGGTGAAATCTCGGCCCGGTTTGCCCATGAAATGAGGAACCCCCTTGTAAGCGCAGGAGGGTTCGCCCGCCGCCTTCGTGATTCCCTCCCCGAAGCGGACCCTCATCAAAAGCTGGCCAGTATCATCGTGGAAGATGTGTCAAGGCTGGAAGGGATCCTCGGGATCATTTTTAAGATGATCGAACCCATTACCCTCAGCATGTCTGAAGTGGACTTGAATAAACTCCTCATGGCCAGAGTGGCAGAACTGGGTGATAAAATACGGCAACGGCGTGTAGAGATTGTGGAATCCCTCGCCGCATCCCTCCCAAAAATCCAGGGCGACGAGGAATTATTGAATCGCGCCTTTGAAAATCTGCTAAAGGAGGCGATCCTGTCGGTGCCCGAGGGGGAACGTGTCTTCCTTTCCACCTCAAAGGAGGCCGATCTGGCAGTTGTGGTTATCAGTCACAGGGCCGAAGGGCTCTCAGAAGAAGATCTTACCCAATTCTTTTTTCCCCGGTTCACCGCGAAATCTGACGCCGCAATACTGAACCTTCCGCTTTCCAAGATTATTATTCATCGGCATGGTGGAAAGATCGATCTCCACCGCAAGACGGGCGATGTCATTGTCTTGACCATAGAGCTTCCGACTGAGCCTCCGAATCAACCGGGTTAACTCCAACAGAACATCTTCGCATCTTGCCAAGAAGTTACAAACTGAGGCCCTAATGCGGGCCTTCTTCCAGTTCTTCGATGAGAACCATCAGACCTTGACAATGGGCCCTCATTTTCGTGTAAACGCTCACCCCGGATCTCGATTCGTTTTCTTTGGGAACCCACGCTGTCTTCGAAACACGGGCACCAGCCTTCCCCGGTTTGCCTTTGAGATACCCCGCCTCAAGGAGGACAATAAAGTGATCAGCGATCCGATCCGGGGTGTAGCGGGTGTGATCGGGTCTATACCACTTGTATACCCAGTTGCACATCCCGATGATGGCATATGCCTGAAGCTTTGGGTCCACTTTTCTAAAGATACCCTTTGAAATGCCATCCTCTATGATCTCTTCGATAATCTTTGTGTATTTTTTCTTCTCATCACGGATCTTTTGAAATTCCTCTTCCGGAAGTTGGCTTTCTTCGCTAAAAAAAACCGAGAACATGGGGAGTGACTGGATGATGATCTCTTTGATATGGTTCCGGATAATGCGTCTGAGCTTTTCGTCGGGGGGCAGATCCTGTTCCGAGATTGGATAGACATTTCGAAAGATATTCTCTAAAGCCTGGATATATATAATCGAAAGAAGTTTTTCCTTACTGGACACGTAGTGGTATAAAGCCGCCTTCGTGATCCCCAACTCCCGCGAAAGGTCATCCAGGGTAGTCGATCGATACCCCTTCCGGTGAAAAAGCGCAACAGCGGTATCGATAATTTTTTGTATTCTTACGCTCTTGTCCAGTCCTTTAAAATCATGGTGATTGGCCGTTTTATCCATTAGATGCTCCAATAATTTGAAGTAACTATTTATCTTTTTAGGCTTGCAGCCTTTTCCCAAAAAAACCCTCTTTTGGGTTCAAAATATTATTGACATTAAATAAACGGTAAGTTATTTTTACTAACTATTAAGTAATTATAACGGAATCAGAAGTCAAGCCAAAATTGAGTCACCTTTTCGGGGAACGTACACTCACCCCGGCATTGAGATTTTAACTTGAGAGGGGGAAACCATGGGCAATGTCATCAAAGAAGAAAAAGAAGAGCAAATGGAAGGGACGTGGGATGATTATATCAAGTCTTATTATGAAAAGCCCTCGAGTTCCAAAAGCTGGTCAGGGTTTGATCTAAAGGGGATTTATACCCCGGAGGATAGACCCCATGAAAAATATCAAGAGGAAATCGCCGACGCAGGAGCCTACCCCTTTACCAGGGGGATCCATGCAAACATGTTCAGGGGCCGACTGTGGACCCGGAGAGAGGTGGTGGGAATCGGGTCTCCCGCAGACACCCATGAAAGGTTAAAATACCTCTCCGAACATGGCGGATCGGGGTTGAACACCATTGCAGACGTGACCTATGAGATGGGGCTTGATGCGGATCACCCCTGGTCGGTTGATGAAGTGGGTCTGACGGGTGTCAACATAACCTCAGTAAAAGATATGGAAACCCTGACAAAGGATATTCCACTGGACAAGGTCAGTTGGTCTCTCATCACCGCTTCCACAGCGGCCTCGGTAACAATGGCACAATATGTGGCAGTGGCAGAAAACCGCGGTTATGATCTCCCGGTCCTAAAGGGCTCCATCCAGAATGATCCCATACATTTTCGGTATTGCGGATTTCGGCCCGCCTGCCCCCTGGATCTATCCATAAAACTTGGGGCGGATGTCATGGAATTCTGCACCAAAGAACTCCCCAAGTGGTACTACACCACCGTCAACATGTATGATCTAAGGGAACAGGGGATCACTGCGCCCCAGGAAGTGGCCTTTGGTTTTGGTATCGCCATGTGTTATGTGGATGAATTGATTCGCCGGGGGCTGGATATAGATGAGTTTGCCCCGAGGTTCACCTTTTATGTTTCTTGTCATATCGATCTCTTTGAGGAGGTTGCCAAGATCCGCGCTGCCCGAAGGATGTGGGCAAAATTGATGAAAGAAAAATATGGCGCAAAAAACCCAAGATCCATGCAGTTCCGATTCGCCGTACATACAGCCGGGTGTTCTCTGGTTCCTCAGCAGCCGCTCAACAATATCGTTCGGACATCCTATGAGGCACTGGCGGCCGTGCTCTCCGGTGTGCAATCGCTCCATTGCTGTTCATACGATGAGCCCATGTGCCTCCCAACGGAAAAGGCGCATCTTCAGGCTCTCAGGACACAGCAGATCCTTGCCTATGAAACCGGTGTCACCAATGTGGCCGACCCCCTGGGTGGTTCATACTATGTGGAGAGTCTCACCGACAGGATCGAGGAAGAGGCCCTCAAGGTCATGAAACAGGTGGATGAAGTAGGCGGGATGGAAGAAGCGATCCGCACGGAATGGCTGGACCGGAAGTTTGAATCCGAGGCGCTCAAACGCCAGAAGGAATTGGACAACGGGGAAAAACTCGTGGTGGGCGTAAATGCATTTGTAACAGAACAGGAAAAAGAGACGCCCTTAGGCGTACAGCGGGTTTCCGCTCACTCGGCCACACAGCAGATTGAGGAGGTCAAGGAACTCAAACGGACACGGGACATGGATAAACTCAAGGAGGCCATCAGCCGTCTGAGGGACGCAGCCGGAGAAAAGAAAAATGTCATTCTTCCCATGGTTGAAGCGTCAAAGGCCTTTGGTACGACCGGAGAACTCCTTGGCACCGTCCGTGAGGCCTTTGGTTATCCCTATGACCCGATGGAGACCGTGGAATCCCCCTTTGACTAGACTGCAGATGAGATAGGATGCTGTAACGATAAAGGTTGCACAAAACGTGTAAAGGAGCAACAGATATGGCGGAAACCAAAAAAAAGAAAATCAAGGTACTGGTGACCAAGGTAGGACTTGACGGTCACGACCGAGGGGTCAAGGTGGTGGCA
>JABMQV010000238.1 GCA_013203065.1 Desulfobacteraceae bacterium
TCCAACCAGCATACCCACCTAGCCATGATTTTCCCCTTTCAAATTCCAAAATGACACATGATTTTGATATTGTTGGGCAAGCCCCTAACGTTACATAATCAAAGAATGTTTTTTAACTCGCACCGGGAACTTACGTTCTACAAAATCAAAAAAGAGCTGGTTACAAAAAACCAATTTACGTCGGAACGTAGTGAATGTACCTGTTATGTAGTATCAAAGGATTTCAACAGTTCCTTTCTCACCATCAATCCTGATGGTATCTCCCGTATTGATGACGCTGGTACCGGTCCCGGTGCCCACAACGGCCGGTAGTTTATATTCACGGGCAATGATTGCCGCGTGAGCCATGCTGCCACCCAGATCAGTCACTATCGCCTGCACCTTGGAGAACACAGGCCCCCAACTAGGAGATGTTGTGGGGCATACAAGGATTTCCCCTTCAAGTACGTCACCTAGCCTGCTTATGTCCCTGATGACCCGCGCTGTCCCTTCTCTTACACCCTTTGATGCCGGAAACCCTTCCAGCATTTTTGTCTTCTCGGGGGTGGCACTCCAACTCTTTAATCGATCAGAGGTGATCCCCCAATCCATTATAAGATATGGGTCTGTAATTCTCTCAGGAATATTGCCCACAGCCGGTAAAGGGGTCCATTCCTTTAAGCGTTCCAGGATTTCCTCCCGCCGTTTGACTAAGCCAGGCAGAATATGGGGTGCTCGAGCCTCTGTGCCTACTGCCCATGAAGTAACCAACTCATACAAAGCCTTTCCGATTTCGCTATGGTGTAGGCACATAATTTGTTCGCGATCTTCCAGGAAGTTGTTTTCAACGAAGAGATCTCCAATCTGCCTTATCTTGTTCCAGAAAATGACATGATGCCAGTGTTCTACGTAGAAAACATGGTTTTCCAAGAAGGGACCAACTGTTCGGCCAATGCCAAGAAGCTCGTCAAAGGCTCTTTTGTCTTCCTGCTCGGAAATGAGTTCTTTATATCCCTGAGCAATTCTAACACGTTCCTCTTGCAGCTCTTCCAGAGGCCTCTCAATTCTCTCACCTGCTCTCGCCTTTTTGATATAATCCACTAAACCGCGAAAGGGTATCTTGAGGTCATCGTTCCATGAAATATGCTTACGATAGAAATTGCCCATTCCAACTGAATAATTGAACCAGGGGTCTCTGGCTTTCTCAAATTGCTCTACCCATCGGTTTCCCTGCCCGCTTTTGCAGAGTTCTTTCACTATCTGTTCGGGAGACACACCTTTCTCAAAGGAGGCTTCGAGTTCTCTGTCTATCTCCAATTCCAATGCCAACCTAGCAAGCTTTTTCAGCTCAGCATCAGGTTTAAGGATATCAATTTCAAGGCCCGCAATCATATTGGATACCGTCAATTCATCAATTTCAGGGAACGCTTTTTTGCAAAAATCCATGAAGGTAAGATAAGCCGCATAGCCGATGTTTGCCATCTCCGAATGGTACTGCCAGGCTTTGAACATATTTTCAATCAGGCGATTATAATTTTGAATTAATGCAAAGCCGGACGATACCCCTGTGGCATCGTAGATAATGTTCTCATCGTCGAACTCAGGCAGGCCTTTTATTTCTATTCCCTTTAATTCGTCGATGAGGGCGATGATTTTCTTTTTCCAATTGCGGTAAAGCACTTCCCAATTGTTGTAGTAGTAACTAACCTGTTTTTCGTAAATGCGGCTACGCTTTTCTATTAGTTCCTGGTCCTCTATCACATTGCCGCTAATATAGACGTAACCGTTTATGACTCTGTGATCGATGCCCAATGCAGAGGGAGCTGGGAAAAGACGGGTGTTAAATTGAGAGACTGCAATCTGCCAGCATTCGGGAAGGATTAAGTCAAACGGCGCCATCGGCTCCGGGTGGTGTAAAACATCAGCGACCCACAATTTACTCTCTTCAAATTTCCTTCGGTCCTCACTAAACAGATAATAACTGGGGTACATCTCTTCCCAGCCTTGGCAGCCTTTAGGCGTCTCAACGTCAAAGGGACTTATGAAATCTCCTTTTTGTGAAGCCATTCTAAAA
>JABMQV010000239.1 GCA_013203065.1 Desulfobacteraceae bacterium
AACCAGGGATACCCGCAAGGATTGCCCCGTATCTTTCATTAAACTTCCGCCCCGCACCCAGTTTGGTGATCAGGGATGAGATGACAGAAGGATTGTTTTCAAAATTTTCATAGAACGCGGGAGATATATTCAGACCTGCAGAGGATTTCCGCCGTTTCAGGCACAGCGCCCCGCCTCCATCCGAAGGCGTTTCACCGGCCCTTACCGACCTGTCAAAAAGTTCTGAGAAAACTTCATGGGACTCATCGGCCCCGATCACAAACACTGTTTCGTCAGGATCTCCTGCCATCAGGTCAGCCATCATCAAGGCCTGTTCAAAGGAGTAGTCCCCGCCCGTCGTCGTTATATTTGGACCGAGGGAACCAAACTGGATTGCCACCTGGCCAGCCGGTGCGTTATGTACTGATCCGATAAAATCAGTGGGGCTTGCAAACTGTTCATCCGATTCAAAAAGCCTGGTCAGAAAATCATAGGTCTCAGAAAGGGCCCCCCAACCGGTACCAAAAAAAATTGACGATGGAATATCAGGCATCCCGGTGTTGGCATGGGCCGCCGTTGCCAGAGATAAGGTCATTCGGGCCAGACGCTTTAGCCGCCGAATGACCCTGGGGGAAAGCCCCTCCGAGATGATCGAGTTTTGAACCCTACCCTTGCAGCTTTTCCCAGCCAACACCCTTTCCAGTGACATCCCTGTATCCCCGGCCCCGGTAAGACAGGCGCTCCCCACGACAGACAGATATGATGACCCCTTCTCAGGCCTCGAATCTCTCACCTTTTCAGGGGAGCCAATGACAACCGCGGCATTGTTGCCCCCGAATCCGAAGGAGTTTGATAGAACCGTTTGAACAGTAGCCCCCGTAAGGGGCTTCATTACGGGATTAAGTCTCAGTTCAGGGTCAGGAATGTCACAACCCGTATTGGCCGGGATCAGGTTTTGAGAAATGGTTAATGCAGATACAACGGTCTCTACTGCACCTGCTGCGCCAAGGGAGTGCCCAAAGGCCCCTTTTATGGACGACATAAGGGGCTTTTTTTTCGGAAAGAGGGTGTTCAACGCCCTTGCTTCAGAAAGATCGTTATCAATGGTCCCTGTCCCGTGCAGGTTTATATAGTCGATTTCAGTGGGAGAGATCCGCGCATCGCGTATGGCCGCCTTCATGGCATCAACGGCCCCTGCCCCTTCAGGGTGGGGCGCTGAAGGGTGATGGGCGTCGCAGGACAGACCTGCCCCCAAAATCTCGGCAATTGCATTTTCGGGCACCTCCTCACTGGCAACGAGAACAAGCATGGCTGCCCCCTCGGACACTGACATCCCCCGTCTATTCTTGGCAAACGGCCGAGCCCCTTCAGGGTCGATCAATTGAAGTGAGTAAAACCCATAGTAGGTAAGACGGCACAGGGAATCCGCACCTCCGGTCAGAACCATCTTGGCACCACCGGTTCTCAGCATTTCAACCGCTGCCTTGATGGCCACAGCGCCTGATGAACAGGCCGTTGATATGGTAAAGACGGGCCCGAGACACCTGAATTCACGGGCGATGTAACCTGCCACGGACCCGGTGGAATGATATTTGAAGGACCCAGGGTTTGTATCCCCCTCTTTGAGGGATACCTCTGTATTTAGCATCCCCCCGGTGGTGACTCCCATGATGACTGCATCGGGAATAGCTTCACAGTTTGCCATGGCTTCCTTTGCGGCCGCCAGGGCAAGCTGATGTGTGCGAGGCACACCCGCCGGTTCAAAGGAATCGATGATCTCTCCAACGGGCAGTGGCTTGTCCTGAGAAACGGAGAAAAGGCTTAGCGGTCTTATTTTCTTCTCACCGCTCTTGATGGAATCTCTGGTCTTGGCTAACCCACGTCCCGCCGGGCTGATCAGGCCCATGCCTGTAATGTAAACCCGCATGTCAGTCAATTGGATATACTTTGGGAATTTTCATAAATAAAAACAGCGAGGGATTTCAAATTTACAAATACTTTTTCACCAAGTTCCTTATTATCAATCTTGATACCATAATCTTTATCAATCATCATAACCAATTCCAACACATCTATGGAATCTATTCCCAGCTCGCCGCCCACCAATTGATCTCCTTCGCCCATATCATCCGGGGTGATATCTTCAAAATTAAGGGTATCGATTATCTTAATCTTTAATTCATTCAACAATTCCTGAATTGCTTTTTCCATCGTTAAATTGTCCCAAATCCAGGGATGAACTCTTCCCCGGGTTGTTTCTTTACAGAATTGCCAAAGTGGCGTAAAAAGGATATTAGGTTAACACTATTGCTTTTTCCGGTCAATCCGATTTCAGCATGGAATCTTGTATCATTTCTGCAAGAAAACCGTTGTTGTCTTGAAATGAAACGAGAGCAGATATTTCAGCAAAGGGAAGTTTGGCATGACCCTGACAGACGTCAGCATTGAGGAACTCATACCCCATCGGAGTCGGATGAAACTCATTGATGAGGTCGTTGAAGTGGACGAGGAAGCGGCCGTTACCGAATCCGTTGTAAAAGAGAGCTGGCCGCTTTTCGAAGAAAATTCCGTAAACCCCTTGATTCTGATCGAACTTGTCGCTCAAACCGCTGGGGTATGCGTTGGATGGAAAGAATCCATAAAGGAAGGCAGAGACATTGAGGGTCGGATCGGGTGGCTGGTTGGCATAAAGCGGGCACTCTTTTATCTGGATAAAATCCCCCTCAACAGCCGGATAACCGTCAGTTCCAAAAGGGTTTTTTGTTTTGAAAACTACCATGAGGTTGCGGGGGTTGCAAAAATAGGGTCACAGGTTGTCGGCGAGGTCAACATACAGATTGTTCATCCTGATTGAGAAAAAAACCGTCGTAACGTATAGCATCCGGGATCAGAGGCACGGGTGCGGGAGAGGATAACTATGGGCAATAAAACCAACCCAAAGGTCGCGATCGTTACGGGAGGGAGCAAAGGTATCGGACGTGCCATATCCGTTGAACTGGCCAAAGGCGGTTATTTTATTCTCGTAAACTGCAGATCGGATGAAAAGGCAGCATCCCAGACCCTCCGGATGATAAGAGAGGCCGGATCGGACGGCGAGGTAATGAAATTTGATGTTTCCAATTCAGAGGAAACAAGACAGGCCATCGGCGATGCCGTCTCACGGTTTGATCCTATTGAAATCCTGGTGAATAATGCGGGTATCACCAAAGATGGATTGTTTGTCTTTATGTCTGAAGATGAGTGGGATTCGGTAATTAATACAAGCCTCAAGGGATTCTATAATGTCACAAGACCGGTCTTAGAGAAAATGGTGTTTAATAAACGAGGCTCTATTGTCACAATATCGTCCCTCTCGGGCCTCATTGGTCACAGGGGCCAGGCAAATTACGCTGCTGCCAAGGCGGGCCTCATCGGAGCAAGCCGGGCAATTGCATCTGAAGTGGCCAGGCTGGGAATCCGGGTAAATGTGGTTGCTCCGGGGTTAATTGAAACAGACATGATAAAGGACGTTCCCAGAGACGTCATCAAAGGCATGATACCCATGGCGCGGATAGGCCGGCCCGAGGAGGTTGCAAAGGTTGTGGGATTCCTCTGCTCCGAAGATGCTTCCTATATTACCGGTCAGGTCATCTCCGTAAACGGAGGAATGTATTAGGTGAAGAAAGAAAAGATGGGTGGTACTAAGAGATCGAAGACGTTTTCAATCGCCGTGTTGCTCCTTGCAAGCTGCATCTCCGTTGGCTGGGCTGATAACTGGGACCAGATCAGGGCGGCGGCCGGAGCCATCAAGACCATCAGGGCCGATTTTATCCAAGAAAAACACCTAAAAATTCTTTCCAGACCACTCATCTCAAAGGGTGTTTTTTGC
>JABMQV010000240.1 GCA_013203065.1 Desulfobacteraceae bacterium
AATCCATATTGTCGGCATTATCTAAATAATTGTTGTATATTATCAACATATTAGCATGTATTTAAAGATATAAGTGGATTATATATGGGGAATATCCGGTCAATTTGTTTTGCGAAAATTTAAGAAAAAACTTTTGGGACGGTGCACTAGATCATGAATGAGAGGAAAACAGGATGCTGGTTCTAACGGAGAAAAAGGGGCCGGTTACCACCATTATCATCAACCGCCCGGAGATGCGAAACGCGGTTGATCGACCAACGGCAGAGGCGTTGACCGAGGCATTCCGAGAGTTTGAGGCAGACAAAGACGCCCGGGTGGCAGTGCTCACCGGGGCAAAAGGTTGTTTCTGTGCGGGTGCAGATCTTAAGGGGCTTGGCGAGGGCCGTGCCAACCGCTTGGAAGAAGATGGTGACGGCCCAATGGGGCCAACCCGGATGTGGCTGGATAAGCCGGTGATTGCCGCGGTGGCAGGCTATGCAGTGGCAGGCGGCCTCGAGATTGCCCTCTGGTGTGACATGCGGGTGGTGGAACGGGATGCCGTCTTTGGGGTTTTTTGCAGGCGTTGGGGCGTGCCGTTGATCGACGGCGGTACAATCCGTCTCACCCGGCTGATCGGTCAATCCCATGCCCTGGATATGATTCTCACCGGACGGCCTGTTGGGGCAGAAGAGGCGCTCCGCATGGGGCTTGCCAACCGTGTGGTAGAGCCCGGCAAATCGCTTGCCGAGGCCGAGATATTGGCTGCAGAGATCTCTCGGTTTCCCCAACAATGCCTGTTGAGTGACCGCCGTTCTGCCTATGAGCAATGGGAACTCTCTATCCAGGCGGCCCTGCGAAATGAGTTTCGTCTGGGCCTGACCACCATCCAGAGCGGGGAAACGCTTGAAGGTGCCGCTCGCTTTTCAAAGGGCGCTGGCCGCCATGGCGCGTTTGATCAGGAATAGTGCTTCGACGGGAGGATGAGAATGATTCAAGAGACCATGTCCCGACAGGAACGATTTGAGGCGGTGGTGGCCCTGGAGACCCCGGACCGCGTGCCTGTCATGCCTTTAATGACCGCCTTTGCTGTCCGAGCCCAGGGGATGACCCAGGGGGAAGGGTGGCGTGATGTGGACAAGGGTTTCAAGGCCATGCTGGATACCTTTAATGATCTGGGCGGATTTGACAAGCTCTATAAACCCAATCTGTTCTGGCCAATGATCGGGGGCAGGTTTTGCTCGACACCGGTCCGGGTCTTGATCCCTGGAAGGCAGCTTCCTGAAGATGCGCTGAATCAGATCGACGAAAAGGAGCTTTTTAGCAGGGATGACTATGATAAGCTTGCCGCCCTGGGCTGGAATGCATTCTGGGATGAACAATACCCCGTGATGAGCGGCGGCCGTACCATTGAACAACTCGCCACGTCACAGAACAGGTTGTTGGATCATTACGTCCAGGAGGTGGAGGCCTACCACAGCCATGACATCTCTCCGCTCTTCGGGGCCTACGTGGATTCCACCACAATGGCGTTTTCCATGGCCCGGACATTGACCCAGTTTACCATGGACCTTTATGAGGTTCCAGAAAAGATCAAGGCTGCAATGGATGCCTCGTGCGACGATCTCATCCAGAACGCCCTGGATGTCATATCAGTGACCAAGATACCCCTGGTATTTATCGTCCTTGAGCGGGGTTCCGGATTCTATTATCGGCCGGAAATCTTTGAGGAATTTGAATGGCCCTACCTTCAGCGTTATGTGGATGCATTCCTTTCCGAAGGTTTGATCCCCTGGTTCCATTTCGATACGGACTGGGGACTAAATCTCCCCTATCTGAAACAGCTGCCCAAAGGCAAGTGTGTTTGCGATCTGGACGGGACCACCGATATCTTCAAGGCAAAGGAGATCCTCGGTGGACATATGTGCATCAGCGGGGATGTACCGGCCTCGCTCCTGACCCTGGGTACCACAGAACAGGTGCGGGGGTACTGTGAAAGGCTTATAGACGAGGTGGGCCGGGGAGGGGGGTTTTTCCTTACCACGGGTTGTGAGTGCCCCATAGATGCAAAGTTTGAAAATGTAAAAATGATGATTGAAGTGGCAAAGACCTATAAGGGGAAGCACTGATTTGGTTGCGGCCGAAGGCCTGCATTGGGAGTTAGGGTGGGGAATATGGAAGAGAGATTGAAACAGGCATTTCTTGAAATGAAGCGGCAGGTGGCGCTCGATATCGTGGAAAAAGAACTTCGTTCGGGCGCAGATCCGCTTTTGATCCTCGGGACTTGTCGAGCGGCAATGGAAGAAATAGGAAACAAATTTGAGACCGGTGAATTCTTCCTGAGTGAATTGATCTATTCCGCAGAGGTTTTTAAGGCCATCAGCGGTATGCTCGAACCGCATCTCATTTCAAGGGAGGAACAAACGGATACCGCGGGTATGGTGGTCTTTGGCACCCCCAAGGGCGATATCCATGATCTGGGCAAAAACATCGTGGCAACCATGATGAAGGCCCAAGGCTTTAAGATCCATGACCTGGGTGTGGACGTACCACCGGAAAGACTTGTGGAGGAGGTGCAGAGGACGGGAGCACCGATCCTGGCCCTATCCGCCCTCATAACTCCCGCCTTTGTGTCTATGGAAGCGGCTATCTCACTCTTGGAAAAGAATGGTTTGAGGGAAAGGACATTTGTGATCATTGGTGGCGGCGTGACCACAGAGATGGCAAGAAAGGCATTGGGAGCCGATGCCCAGACACTGGACCCCACCGAGGCGATTCGGTTGTGCAGGCACTATATCGAAGGAGAATCCCCGCGCTGAGCGCGGGATAGGCGTGCGGTCAGACGGTTAACAAGGAGGAGGCAAATTGCAGGTATCGCCGAGGATGGACGTGCTGCTGGTGTCGGGATTCCTGGGGGCAGGGAAGACCACTCTCATAAGACATCTCCTCTCCAGCGAGACGGAAACCCTTGGGAAAATCGCCATCATCGTCAATGAAGTGGGTAAGGTGGGGATTGACGGGACATTACTCGAAGGGCAGAACGTAGACCTGCTCGAGATCACCAGCGGCTGTATATGTTGCACCATAAAGACCGATTTCTCCCAGGCGGTTCAGGAGATCCATGATCGGGTGAGCCCCGATTTTCTGGTGGTTGAGGCCACCGGTGTTGCCCAGCCCGGGGAAATCCTGGATATCCTACTTGACCCTCCCCTGTGCGAATTGAGCCGAATCAAGAATCTGGTTACGGTAGTGGATGCAGAGTTCTTCAAGGCAAGGGAATTTCTGGGTCCCTTTTATGACAACCAAATCCGACTGGCTGATATCCTTATATTAAACAAGATCGATCTTGTGGGTGAAGGGGGGCTTCGAGAGATCAGGGCGCTGATTAAAGGGATGAACCCGGGTGCCGTGATCCTGTCTACCCGATATTGCGAAGTAGATCTTTCCTTGCTCCTAAAGGCATCAGAAACAGAGGAGCGGGCACGCATCTCAGGATCTGGTCATCAAGATCATGATCACTTATCCGGTTTTCAGACCTTTTCCTACGAGAACGCCCATCCCATGGACAGGGGGAAATTGACTGAATTTCTTGACTCTCTCCCCCCCAGTCTATTTCGCCTGAAGGGGTGGGTCAGACTTACCGATAGCTCTGCCCACTTGGATTTTACGGCCGGTCGTTACCGTCTGACACCGCTGGATACGACACGGCCCACGGCGCTCTCCTTTGTCGGCCGGAAGTGCAATGAAATGGAGATCCTAGGGGGGTTAGATGTTTGTCTGATCAAGGGACCTAACAACAGGTAAAGTCCGTTACGGGGGTCCTTTGGGTGTAATGGTGGAATGGGTGTGGTGTTGCCGTTGGATTATTTTAGGCCAGCCACCTCTTTCTCCTCTTGTAATGTTTCACATCCCGGTAGCTCTTCTTTCCGATCTCTGTCAGCCCCAAATAGAACTCCCTCACGTCTGCATTGTCCTTGAGGGTCTCGGAATCACCGTCAAGGACTACCCGGCCATTCTCCATGATGTACCCATAGTGGGCATACTCAAGGGCCATGGCCGCGTTTTGTTCGGCCAGGAGCATGGCAACTTCTTCCTCTTTGTTGAGGCGGACAATGATCTCGAAGATCTCCTCTACCAGCAGTGGCGCAAGACCCATGGAGGGTTCATCCAGGAGCATCAGCTTGGGTTTGGCCATGAGTGCCCGACCAATGGCACACATCTGCATCTCACCGCCGGAGATGTATCCGGTCTTGGCGGTTTTGCGATCCACAAGGCGGGGAAAGTAGTCGTAGACCATCTCCAGTGCCTCTTTGATCCCCTTATAGTCATGGCCCCTGGTGTATGCGCCTGTGAGAAGATCATCCTCTACGGTGAGATGCTCAAAGGTGCGCCTTCCTTCCATTATCTGGATGACGCCTAACTTGACCACCTGGGGAGCATACATCTTGTCAATGCGTCTCCCCTCGAATTCCACCGTACCCTTGGTGACCTCACCCCGCTCCGCCTTGACCAGGTTCGAAATGGCCTTCAGGGTAGTGGTCTTGCCGGCGCCATTGGCCCCGAGGAGAGATACGATGCCCCCGTGAGGTACCTCAAGGGAGACACCTTTGAGGACCAATATTACGTGTTCGTATATGACCTCGATGTTGTTGACCTTAAGTAAAGGTGCCTGCTCCATTCTCGCACATACCTTTCTTCTTGTCCTACGTCTTTTCACGGACAAGGCTTAAAATGCAGTGGGGGACCCACTGAAAGGCCCCCCTTTGCGCATGATATCTTTTAAGGATCAATCCACTTTTGAACAATCTCTCGGAGTGATCCCCTTTTCTTTGGCGTACTTTGCGGCTGAAGCCTTTATCCTCTTCCAGACAAAGTCCGTCATAGGTGCTATTTCGTCCACCTTCACCCACTTGTTACCGTCCCACTGCTGGAACAGGACCGACTTTCCCCCTTCATGGTTTTCACAGGATGTCTTGATGGGACCCATAAACCCTTCCAGTCCGAGCTCTTTGATCCGTTCTTTGGTTATGTTGAGGTTCTCCATACCCCATCGCATCTCATCGCCTGTCAGCACTTTCACTCCAAATTTCTTATGGGCCGTACGCATGGCCTCTTCGTTTACGAGAGCGGTATAGACCCCTCTGTTCCAATATACCGAACCCACACGGGTGAAGGAGATATGCCCTTTCATTTTGCCATAGACCTTGTCAATGATCTCCTGGATCAGGGGAAAGTTTCTCCCCACCCCGTGCCAGTTGGCCGTGTAATAACCCTTGGCTGCCGGCCCTGCCGGGAGCACGTCCTCTTCAGACCCGCACCACCAGACACCCAAGATGCGGTTGCCCGGAAAACCGAGCCTGGCGGCCTCTTTGAGTGGTACGGTGCAGGAGACGCCCCAGTTACGGTTGATGACCCAATCGGCCTTGTATCTCCTCACAATATCCAACCACTGGGCCTTCTGGTCAATCCCGGGCCAGGGCACGGGGAAGTGTCTTACGGTGAAACCAAATTTCTTGCCAAGGGCGTCCAGCATGGGCTTGGTTTCCTGTCCGTAAGGGATATCGATATACAGGTTGGCGATCTTTAACCCCTTGAGTTTGTCCATACCCCCCATCTGCTTCCCGATAAACTTGATCTTGGCCGAATTCTGGGACCAGTAATTGGTCGGTGTGGTAAAGACCCAGGGGAAGACGCTTCCGTCAGAGGCATCGGCCCTGCCATACCCGGAGGAAACTACCACCTTATGTTCCTTGGTGCCCCGGGGAATCAGGGCATAGGTGATGCCCGTGCTCAGGGGGTGGACAAGGACCATTTTGTCCTTTAACCGTTCATAACACTCAACCCCGCGAGCGGTGTTATAGGCGGTTTCGCACTCCTCCCAGCTGTATTTGATGCCGTTGACCCCGCCCTGCATGTTTCTGAGTTCCATAAAGTCTTCCCAGCCGCTGCCGACCCCGCTCCCGCCGGCAGCAAACGGCCCGGTACGGTAAATCAGGATCCCGAAAAACTGGGTGGGTCCCTCCTTCTTTTTCTCGGCGGCCATTGCCTGCCCTGAAATAAAGACAAAACTCACTGCAAGAACAATAGCAAAAAAACCAAAAATCAATTTGCGTCCCATGTTCATCTCCTCCTTTTTCAAAAGTTTGTGGTTGAACAAGACCTCC
>JABMQV010000004.1 GCA_013203065.1 Desulfobacteraceae bacterium
CCGCCCCCTGGTTGTGATGGTAAAAGAGCACGGAGGAAGTGTCCTTGCCATCAACGTGCCAAGAAAAATCGTCAAAAATGTGGCAAAAGGAGGCCTCAAAAGTCTCAAGCCCGAGGAACGTCAACAAGTGGCTGATGTCATCGATCTAGACAACAAACAACATCGGGCATATCTCCGTGAGGTTTACGAGGGACACCCAAGGAGCAATTTAAAGGGTTTTGATTATTTTTATCAGGCCCAGTGTGTCTGGGAAGACACCATGGCCGAAAATATCGCGGAATATCTGAAAGAGAATCAGGAAAAGCAAAACAAGGAAAAGCAAAACAGGGGAAAGGAAAATGAAAAGATCGTTGTCTTTACGGGAAACGGGCACATCAGCCATAAGTTCGGGATTCCGGACCGGACCATAAAACGTATCCCTCTTACAATGGCCACTATCGTCCTCTCCCCCTTGAGCGAACGGATGATCATCAATAAAGAGGTCGCGGACTACGTCTGGTTGACCGGAGACTACCACCGTAAACGTCGGATGATGCGCCCCAAAAAACAATCGAATCAAACTGGGTCTGGGGGGCGTGTAGCGAACCGCTGAAAAAGGGCAGGGAGGTCGTTGGTTTTGGGAGTTAATCAACATGACGTGGAATTCAGTTTCTGCCCTGTTTGCGGCGGGGAGCTTGATATTTCAATACCAAAACCTGACGAACCCTCTCGCCTCATCTGCGGTGGTTGTGATTTCATTTTCTATTTGGATCCCAAGGTTGTTGCCTGCACCATTTTGGAGAAGGATGGCAAAATCCTTCTCCTCAAAAGGGGGATAAATCCACAAAAAGGAAAATGGGTCATGCCGGGGGGGTATGTTGACCGAAAAGAAGCGGTTGAGACCGCGGCTGTAAGAGAGACCTTTGAGGAATGCAATGTCAGGGTCCGGATCGAAGACCTGGCTGGGGTTTATTCTTATCCCGGAAAACTGGCGGTCATCATTGTTTATACGTCCAAGTACCTCGAAGGAAAGCTGGCGCCAAGGGATGAGACCCTGGAGGCCAAATGGTTTTCTGAAGAAGAGATCCCATGGGACAACCTGGCCTTTCGGAGCACAGTGGATGCCCTGGGAGATTATTTCGCAGCCAAGCGCCATGGCTACCCGCGAAAGGAGTGATCCAGAAATAGAAAGGAGAAACCTTCTCAGATGAAGATCAGACCCCAAACGATAGACAATTTGAGTCCTGAAAGGCTCAACGCGATAATGGAAAGATCCATGGAGGATATTGCCTCCGTCTATGAGGATATCCGGAAAATTGTATATGACGTGAAGGAACGGGGAGATATTGTTGTCCTGGAGCACTACCGCAAACATAAGCATGATATCGGCCCGCCCGATCTCGAGGTCAACCCCGAAGAGATGCAGGAGGCCTACCGTCAGCTGGACCCAAAGGTGGTCGAATGTCTCAAGGCAGCGGCCAAGAATATTACCCGGTTTCACGAGGCACAGTTGGAGCGGGAGATGTGGTCCATCGAAGTAAAAAACGGCATCCTGGCCGGCCGAATCACAAGGCCGATGGATATCGTGGGTTGTTATGTGCCTGGAGGGACGGCAATGTATCCCAGTTCCGTCCTGATGACCGTTCTCCCTGCAAAGGTTGCGGGGGTGGATGAGGTTGTTGCCATTACGCCGCCTCTTAAGGGGATGGTGGGAAACCCGGCCACACTGGTAGCCGCTGACATTGCGGGCTGCGATCGGATCTTCAAGGTGGGGGGCCCCTGGGGAGTCGCTGGGGTTGCCTACGGCACTGAGACCATGCCCAGGGTTCATAAGATCGTCGGACCGGGGAACAAATATGTGACCGCTGCAAAAATGCTCGTGTACGGTCAGGTGGATATCGATTCACCGGCCGGCCCGAGTGAAGCCCTGATCCTGGCCGACCACACCGGAGACCCTGAATTGATCGCGGTGGACTTCCTATCCCAGATCGAACATGACCCCGATTCAGCCGCCGTGCTGGTGACTACCTCAAAATCAGTGGCAGAGGGTGTCTGCGAGAACATTGATCGGGAATTTGATGCCCTTCACAGAAAGGAGATCCTTGAGTCATGCCTCTCTAAGCATTCCTATGTGCTCATTGCAAAGGATATGGATCAGGCCATCGATTTCACCAATGAATATGCTGCGGAACATCTCCAGGTCTTGACCGAAGACCCGTTTATTACCCTTAATAGAATCAAACACGCAGGTTCCATTTTTATGGGACCGTATGCACCGGTCCCCGTGGGGGATTACGCATCGGGAACCAATCATGTTTTGCCCACTGGCCGGTGCGCTCGGATGTTTTCTGGATTGTCAGTGGACGATTTTATAAAGAAACCGACCTTCCAGTATCTGAGCAAGAAGGGTCTGGAGGATTTGAAAGACATCGTTGTTACCCTTGCCGAGGCGGAAGGCCTTCCAATCCATGCAAGGGCCGTGGAGGCCAGGTTTAAATAGGGGCCCGTTTGTTTATTTAGCCAGACCGGCCTAAAAAAGGAGAATAAAAAAATGGCAGAAATCAAAGGTTATAATATGCCCGATGAGCTTTATTACCACGAGGAGCATAGTTGGGCCCGGGTGGAAGGCACAAAGGTCACTGTTGGCATGACCGACATGTTCCAAAAAGAGGCGGGTGACATTGTATTTATCGACCTCCCTGAGGAAGAAGATGAAGTGGAACAGGGGGAGGTATGCGGGAAGATCCAGTCCAGAAAATGGATCGGCAAACTCGTTGCCCCCGTATCCGGTGAGATCGTAGAAATAAACGAAGACCTTGAGGACGATACTACCTTTATCAATTCAGACCCCTATGGCGAAGGATGGATTCTGGTAATAAAGGCCGAAGACGAAGATGGCCTGGCCTCTGAACTGGGCAACTTGATCCACGGGGATGCGGTTGAAGACTTCATAGAACGGGAGGTAAAGCGGGCCGAAGAGGAAAGGGAAAAGGGTTAGGATAGATGACGGGCCTTGATCGGCACGGGCACGGCCCTTTTTAAAACGATATATATCATGTCTGAGTACTGGCGTCTGTTCAAAAACCTCTCAAGATCTGTCACTACGGCCGAAGGTCTGGCAATAGATGATACCTTGCCTCGATCTGTGGCCCAAAACAATTCCCCCCCCATACTCCATCTCTACACCTTCATTCCGTCGGTCATTGTTGGGAAATATCAGGATATTGAGACGGCCCTTAATCTTGACAGGTGCCGGGCCCGAGGGATTCAATATAACCGGAGGAGCACCGGAGGCGGGACGGTGATCATGGGCCCCGGGATTGTCGCCCTCGGTCTGGGAATC
This sequence comes from Desulfobacteraceae bacterium, assembly GCA_013203065.1. Next base: position 3,323 of record JABMQV010000004.1, read on the forward strand.
AATGTGGACTATCCCGGGCTCAAGAAGGGGGTTGGAGGGGTCTTTGTGTCGCTGAGTTCAGTCCTGATACGTGCTCTGAGAAAACTCGGGATTCCCGCATACTTCCAGCCAAAAAACGACCTTGAGGTGAGCGGGAAGAAGATCGCGGGACTATCTGCCGCGGCAGAGGAGGGAAAAAGCCTGCTTTTCCATACCAGCCTGCTGGTGGACTTTGATGTGGAACTTATGACAGACATCATGAATACTCCCTTGGTGAAACTCCATGACAAGGGGTATAACTGCTTCAGCCAGCGAATGACCACGGTAAGGGAGGAACTGAATCAAGACGTTTCCGTGGGTCAGGTGCTCGATCTGATCCAGGAGGCATTTGAAAAGGAATTCAATATTGAGTTTAGGGAAGATACCCCCGACGCATGGGAAGATGGGGTCATCCGTCGTTATGTTGAAGAGAGGTATAAGCGCCAGGAATGGATCTTCTCCCACAAGCACCCCCGGGCAAGGATGGGGATCGGACAGCTCAAGACCAAGGGGGGACTCCTGGAGATCTATCTTTCCCTTTCCGGGGCCTCCATAGAAAATGTTTTGATAACCGGCGACTTCTTTTCCACCTCTGAGGACCTCCATCGGATTGAAAACGCCCTTAAATGGACCTCTGCCCGAAAGGAGAGCATAGAAGAGAACCTGACGTCCGTGTGGCGCCAAGACATGATCTATGGCCTGGATGTGCCCACCCTCACCAAGGCGATTTTGACGGCCAAGGAAAACCAGGTAAGACTTTAGGATTGATGATTGATGATTGACGATTGGGAATCCGGTTTCCGGGCCTTGCGAATCTAGTTTTGAGTTTCCCGTTTCAGGTTCAAGTTTCGAATTTCAAGTAACCAACAACCAGTGACCAGTGATCAGTA
>JABMQV010000241.1 GCA_013203065.1 Desulfobacteraceae bacterium
CCTGGCCCACAATCTCCCCTTTCAGTGACAAGATGCCTGGAAAGGGAAATTTCGTCTTCATGGGCTCTTTCCCTTTCAATGGCCCCACCCCAGTCATCAATTCTTCAGTAAATGCAGTATAATGACGAAGGATGTCATCCATTGCCAGGACCTGGGTATAGGTATCAATGGCGGCACGTGTCCTGTTTTCACTGGCCTTAATCCCGGGGTTTCGTAGAAAAACCAGTATTTCCAAGGTTTCAAGGGAGAATCGAGGTTCCAGATTGGCCCTAGCCACTGCAGCATCGGTAACGGCTGGCTTGAGCGACTTCAAGAGATCGGGAGGTGGGCTAAAAAAAGTCTCATCCCTCCGGGGTGACTTTAAAGCCTTCTCCCAGAGCGCCTTCGCCTCGCTGATTTTCTTCTTTTCCAGATGAAATTCGGTTCCATCTGAACCTTTGGCTTGCTCCTGTCCTGCTGGATCCTGGGGCACGCTATATACGGGTGGACGGTATTCCTCGAGGTCTTTGCTCAGTTGGGAATAGTTCGAACAACCCATGGCTGACGCCAGGATGATCAAACAAAATAAAGACACGGTTCTTCTTGTCATTTGATCTCCCCTTGGGCTTTTTCTTTTTTGGTGCTGGGCCTTTTTGTGATGGTTTGACCAACCAGTTGCTCCAAGCGGGCCAGATACTTTCCGTAATCAGCCCTTGCCCGTGCAAGGGAGAGCTGGAAATTATAATACACGGCCTGGGTTTCCACAAAGTCAGAGAAACTGGATTCTCCCTCCCGATACCAGGTTTCGGCGATCTCCATAGATTGTACCGCCTGGGGTAACATCTCGTCCCGGTAAAGCTCGATCAGCCGCCGCGCGTTCCTCAAACGGAAAAATAGGCTGTGCACCTTGGTTCGGATTTCGTTTATCGAGACCTCTTTGGCCGCCTGGGTCTTTCGTATTTCTGCCTCAGCTCGGGCTACCCTTCCTCTGTTCTTCTCAAACCAAAGGGGTATGCTCAACCCAACCTGGAAACCCAGGGAGTCGCTTCCCGATCCCGAAGGTTTATTGGGGACGTCCGGCTCGCCGATGCCCGAATAGAAAACCCCCAGGTTGAAATCGGGCAGGTTTTCGTAACGTGCCAGTTCAGCCCTGGCACCCGCCCTCTCCACAAGGGCGCGGGCCATTCGGATTTCCTCCTGATTTGCCTCAGCCAGCCTGTAAAGTCCTTTGAGACTGAAAACCACACGCTGAAATCCCCCTTCCACAAGTCGCCCGATCCCCGCATCAGGCTCTCGATTCAGAAGTCCGTTCATCCGGGTCTTTTCCGTAAGTTCCAGTTCCTCCAGAAGGATTCCATCATAGCGTATCTGTCCGAGCTGGGACTGGGCCTTGACCATGTCCATCAATGCTGCCCGGTCTCTTGCATAGCCGGTTTCGCTCACCTTCCGAAGATGTTTCAGGAGCCGGAGATTTTGCTCAACCACCCTTTTGGCCTTACGGATGTACAAAAGCTCATAAAAGGACTCGCGAACCGATGCAATCACGGCCTTAACGGTCCTGTCCACCTTAATGTGCGCTACCCGGGCCTCCGCTTCCACCACCTTGCCGGCCTGGGTCAACTTTCCCGGGAAGGGAATCTTTTGATTCAAGCTTGCCGTCCAGTCCTGGGGGCCCAGGCGGGTCTCAATGGGGTTATGGAAGTAGGTGAACTTCAGTTCCGGATCGGGATATCCGGTGGTCAGACGATAATTCTCCACAACCGCCTTCCAGGACTCACGGGCCTCCACGATTGAAGGATTTTTACGATAGGCATAGGCAATGAGATCTGAGAGGGTGGCCGTTCGGCGCAGGTCAGCGCCCGGATCCTGCGCAACCGCATATGGGGTCGTATGGGCGATTCCAGTGAGAACCAATAAGAAGAGGCCAACGATCCGTCCAAATACTTTCATTTGGCATATCCTCAAAAGTGATACCTTGGGGGTCTTCAAAAACCGAACCTATTGAACTGAACTGTCAAGACCTTACCAGTCACGCTAATTGATCCACCATTTTGAAATGTCAAACCTCGCCCCGAACAGCCCCCTCTCTCGATGAAGCCCCCGCAGTACCGGTGGAATTCCATCTCCAACTCGTTTATTCAACCGGTTCAACGCATATTTCCCTTGGGACCGATGTGCAATTTAATAAAGTTGTTGAGGCTTTCTTGGCTTCTGGTGGCCGGATACAGCAAAAGGCATGCCACGCCTCTAGAGGATCGACATAACCA
>JABMQV010000242.1 GCA_013203065.1 Desulfobacteraceae bacterium
ATCTGCGGTACCGGTCATACCGGCCAGTTTCTCATACATCCTGAAGAAATTCTGAAAGGTGACTGTGGCCAGGGTCTGGTTCTCTCCTGCGACGCTCACCCCTTCCTTGGCCTCCACGGCCTGGTGCAACCCGTCACTCCATCTCCTGCCCGGCATCATCCGGCCTGTAAATTCATCGACAATCACTATCTGCCCATCCTTGATGACGTATTGGACATCCTTTTCAAAGAGCCAATAGGCCTTGATAAGCTGCTGGGTCGCATGGAGAACCTCCGACGATCTCACAAAACGTTCTTCAAGATCCTTGAGCCGTTCATCCTTCTCCTCGTCTGTCAATTCCTCATTTTCCCGGATTTGGTAACTCTCTTCATCGATATCGGGCAGGGAAAAATCCGTCTGATCCCCACTTGAGAGAAGTTCAATCCCCTTCTCTGTCAGTTCAACGGCATTATTCCGCTCGTCAATGGTGCAGTAGAGGATCTTATCCAAATCCGGCAGAAGTTTTTGCGAACTCAACATGCTCTGCGTCCTGTCGATCTGCTTTTTTAGGGCCTGGTTCTGGGCGACAATGTCCAGGAAGACAGGATTCTTGGGGTCACCCCGCTTGATCTGAAGCAGGGTCTCAATGGTCCTGTCGTCTGTGTCCCCGGCCTCAAGCCCATTGCGGGCATCTTTTAAGAGGGAACGGACCACGGTGCCCTGTTTTTTTTGCAGATTGATTACGAGAGATTTTACCTCCTCGAATATTTTATTCTCACTGTGTTCAACCGGACCGCTGATAATCAAAGGGGTCCTCGCCTCGTCAATGAGGATGCTGTCCACCTCATCGACGATGGAAAAGTGAAATCCCCTTTGGACAAAATCGCTGAGTTCAAACTTCATGTTGTCCCGGAGATAGTCGAACCCGAATTCATTGTTGGTTCCGTAAGTAATGTCGCAGCCATAGGCCTCTTTCCGTTCCACATCATCCATCCCGTGGACAATGACCCCGACAGAGAGGCCGAGGGCATGATAGATCCCCCCCATCCACTCGGCGTCTCGTCGCGCCAGGTAATCATTGACCGTCACCAGGTGGGCGCCTCGACCCGTCAACGCATTTAGATAAAGGGGAAGTGTTGCAGCCAGTGTCTTGCCCTCACCGGTCTTCATCTCAGCAATCTTTCCCCTGTCGAGGACGACCCCCCCTATTAACTGGACATCAAAATGCCTCATGCCCAACACCCGCACCGAGGCCTCTCTTACGGCGGCAAACGCCTCCGGGAGGAGATCTTCCAAGGATTCCCCTTTTGATATTCTTTCTTTAAACTCGGCAGTCTTTGAGAGGAGTCGGTCATCTGAAAGGGCCTGGAACTCTGGCTCAAGTTCGTTGATCATATCAACGACTGGCATCAACAGTTTTAGTTCCCTCTCATTCTTGCTCCCGAAAATGCCTTTTACAAGTTTTCCAAACATGATTCCCTTCGCAATAACCTGTTGATTTTCCTGATTCTATATCTGTTTGCCTTCAGCAGATGTTCTTAACCACACCTGGTGAGACTTTGGGTTAATCACAGAAGGCATTAAAGAACTTTGCGGTCGAAAAATCAAGCGTTTCGATACGGAGCCAGACATTTATCGAGAAGTTTGGGTAAACAACCGTGGGGTCTGGCGTATGGGAGTTCCGGCCCCTGTCCCAGTGCGGAAGCTCGGAAAGAGCAGTGGAAAGAAATGGCTGAATCCCACGGCACCCCAGATTATTGATAACTTACGGTGTTGACAAACAACGGAGTAGAGCGGGGAGATCTGTGAATCTAAACCGGAGAACTAATCGAGGACATAACCCAGGGGGTTTACAGGGACCTTATTTAGATGGATTTCATAATGCAGGTGGGCCCCGGTCGTCCGGCCGGACTTGCCTACCAGGGCAATTGTTTCACCCCGTTTGACATACTGACCTTTTTTTGAAAGGGCCTTTTTCAGATGGGCATATTTTGATTCCAGACCGTAGCCATGTTTGAGTACCAGCACATTGCCATGCCCGCGTTGCCGACCGGTGTATGATACAATGCCGTCAGCCGGCGCAATAATGGGTGCACCCATCCTCGTGGAGATGTCAATACCCCTGTGGAATTCTTTCTTATCCGTAAAGGGAGAGATCCTATATCCAAAACGCGAACTCAGCCATCCTTTTGTTGGTAGGATGGACGGTGTGGATGAAAGCACGATTTTTTGGTTTTCGAGGAATTTGTAAACTTCTGTTCTGTCTCTTTCACCCAGGCCCACCTCTTCGTCAAGATGATCCAGAGACTTGTGCATGCTCAGAACCAATGCTTGTTCCCCGTCCGCAGCCTTTTTCGGGTCTGAGAGGATTGGGGACGTACCTCCGATTCCCCCGACATTGCCCCTCTCCCCCTCCGTATCCAGATTCAGCATCCCCCTCAGCTTACTGTCAAATACTCTAAGTTCACCCATTTCTTTTGTGGCCAGATCGACTCGGCTTGCCAGGTGAACCAGTTGTTTCTTGTACTGCTGGTTTTCTTCTTCCAACTCAGCCAGTTGAGGCATCTGGGCCCTAACGGCCCTATAATCACGTATGATCCAGGAGAGGAAAACGCCGAGGAGGCAAAGGATGAGGACAAGAAAGGCGGAAAGGAACCTGGGGATCCTGAACTGTTTGACCCTGTTTGTGCCATCAGGCACCATAAATATGGTGATCTTTTTAAAAGCCACTTCTCATACCCTCAATGATGGGACCGGAAAACCTGTCTGTTGATCAACCTGGGCCTAGTTGCTACCACACGCGCCATCATGCTGTCAACCCAGGATATGGTTCTGTTGATCATCATCACAAAAGCTGGGGTTCTATCAATTCTTCCCTCTGAAATCACCTTCTATTTCTGTTCACCACGCAAAGTTTTTCGAAAATAGGAGAAGATATTTTTTGCCAGCGTCCGGCTAATCCCCGGCACTCTTTCCAAATCATCCGGAGAGGCATCTGAAATGGCATTTATACCCTTGAAGTGCTCGAGCAGGCGCCTTTTTCTCTTGGAACCGATGTTGGGTATATGATCCAAATCCGACTCCCTCAGGGCTTTTTGCCTCAGCTTACGGTGGTAGGATATTGCCCGGCGGTGGGCCTCGTCCCGAATCCGCATCATGAAAAGCAAGACGGCATGATCCCCTCTTAGCCTCACCGGGTTCTTTCGGCCCGGGACATACATCTTGTCATGCTTTTCCTGTTTCTCTTCATCCGGCTTTGAAATGGAAACCACCTCAGGGATATGCTGATAGGTTCCCTCGCCATTTCGAACGGTCACCAGGTGTGCCTTCCGGTCAAGGACCCTCTTTACGGTGGATAGATGCCCTTTCCCCCCATCCACCAGGAAGAGGTCGGGCAGATCCCCTTTGGCCAATCTCCTTTCCACCAGCTCTGCCATCATCCCATAGTCATCGATACCTTCTACTACCTTGAGTCTGTAATTGCGGTATCCTGCCTTATGGGGGAGGCCATCCACAAAAGAGACGATAGATCCAACTGCCTTATCCCCATGCAGATTGGAGATATCAAGTCCTTCAATGAATCTGGGAGTACTCTCCAGCCCCAAGGCCGCCCGGACAAGACCCAAAAGGTCTTCTTTTTCCCACTCCGGATGCCCGGCCAGTTGGTTCTCCGCGTTTGCCACCGCCATTTTCACCAATCGAAGCTTCTCTCCCCTTAACGGTCTATGGATAAGAACCTTCCTCCCGGCTAAATCACTGAGCCATTCTGTAATCGCCCGGAGGTCTTCAATGGGATCTGAGATCAGTACCTGTTTGGGGATGAAGGCCTCCCGCGGATAGTACTGCTTCAAAAAAGCCTCTGTTATCTCAGCGGCAGAAGCGCCTCGATTCCTTAGGAGGTAATCGCGGCTCCCCACCAGATATCCCTTGCGAACAAAAAGGATGACCGCCTGATAAATCCCCCCGCTCTGTGCGAGACCGATAATGTCCTGGTCTTCCAGCCGTTGAGACACAACATGTTGACGTTCTACCGTTCTTCCTATGGCGCTGATCTGATCTCTTATCTTGGCGGCCTTCTCAAAATCCAGGTTTTCTGACGCCTCCCCCATATCCCGTTTCAATTGGCCCAACAATTCCCGGTTGCGGCCTTCCAGAAAAAGCCTTACCTGGTGGAGGATCTCCCCATATTCCGATTCACTGATGTCGCCCGTGCATGGACCCAGGCATCTATCCATCTGATAGTTGAGACAAGGCCTTGTACGTTTGGGGAGCCCCCTTCCTTTGCACTTGCGGAGTTGGAAGACCCTCTCGATCACCTTGAGGGTGCTGCGCACCGAGTTGGCAGATGAAAACGGCCCAAAATAGACGGCCCGGTTCTTCTTGATCTTCCTTGCAATTTTCAGGCGGGGATAAGGTTCTCTGACATCAAGCCGCAGACAGGGATATTGTTTGTCGTCCCGGAGAACAATGTTATACCGAGGCATAGATTTCTTTACGAGACTGCTCTCGAGAATAAACGCCTCCTGTTCGGTGGAAGTAATCAGGAAATCAAGGCCTCTGGCCTTTTTCATCATCAGGTAAGTCTTGTGGGGGAGATCAGGGAGGGGTTTGAAATAGGACAAGACCCTTTTCTTGAGAGACTTTGCCTTGCCCACATAGATAATCCGACCGGAGTCATCCTTAAACATATACACCCCGGGTCGGTCAGGGAGTATGCCTCGCAATCGTTCGGGGTCCAATTCATATTGGGCAGTGAGGGTCTGATTCATGTCTCTGTGATAAATGTATGCTCGGTCTCCGGCCTCTGTGGGCCGCAAGCCGGAGGGAGGATGGGTTTCCAGGTCCATGCAAACGTTCAAGAAGTTATCAGTTGCTTGTAGACAGGGTAAATGATACTTATTATCCCAGTCAAGATCAATGTCTCTCCGGGACCAAAGGAGTCCTCAAGTGAAAAAAATGGCACCTGGATACCAGCTTGCGATTCTTGTTTGTGTGGCCCTGTTTCTCTTAGGGGGCTGTGCCACCAAACGATCCGTGCCGGTACCACTTGCATCCATTGAGGGGGTGAACGCTCATTTTGGTGTTGGCCGAATCGTCAGCCTCAAAACCGAAAAATCCATAGCTTTTGAAACCTTGATTGACCAGCTAAAGCCCATTGATATCATCTTTATCGGTGAAGTCCACGACAACGCCGAACACCATCTCATCCAGGTCCAGATCCTCCAGGCCCTGATCGCCCGATACGGACCAGTCACCGTAGCCATGGAGGTTTTTCAGGAGCCCCAGCAATCTATCATAGACGACTACATTGATGGGGGCATGACGGAAGAAGTATTTCTGAAAGATGTGGACTGGCGGAAGCAATGGGGCCTGGATTATCTCTTTTACCGCCCCCTGGTTGTGATGGTAAAAGAGCACGGAGGAAGTGTCCTTGCCATCAACGTGCCAAGAAAAATCGTCAAAAATGTGGCAAAAGGAGGCCTCAAAAGTCTCAAGCCCGAGGAACGTCAACAAGTGG
>JABMQV010000243.1 GCA_013203065.1 Desulfobacteraceae bacterium
ACCATTGCCTCCTTTACGGGGTTCGGTTTATAGATCGTTACCAACGCGCCTTTGGTGGACAGTTGGGTGCTCGCGCACGCCATCAAAAACAGGAGAAGTAATGTGGCAAGAAAAGGGGCATGGCGTCTCATCTAGTACCCTCCTGTATCCTGTCCGTCAAAGATGACCCGGCTCCCGATCATTTCAGTTGGTTTGACTTTGAGACCTGCCTTCAATGTTGCCTGGCGGATCGTTCGCCTGACGGATGTGGGGTCTGCTTCACTAAAGATCTCCATTTCAATATATTTACCTGTCTGCCTGGCAACACGGTATCGCCATCCAATTTCTTCCAGGAGGCTTTCGATCTTATCCTGATTTTTTGAAGAAACGTTTCTGAATATAAGAGACACAAACTTGGCCCGCTTTGTGCTGAAACGAGTAACGATTTTTTTTGTTAAACGCTCCGCGACCCTTGGGCCCACCTTGATTGCCGCCCTTGCAACACCATCTTGAATCCCATACTTTCCACTCCTGGCAATGGTCTTGTCCCTATCCTGGACATTGGCGAAGAGTTCTCCGGTGGTTACGTCCAGGGCCTTTAAAGTAAGTGTTACCATAATAAGATAGTAGCCATCCGAAGTCGGTCTCTTGGCCCCATCAAAGCTAACAAGCACTGCCGCATCTGCTGCCTCCTGCCTGCCGAGGTCGATGGCCGCCGCCTCATCCACTACCATCTCTGCTGCCTTCTTTTTTATCCGGACGAGCTGGTCCGGCAAAAACACCCGGAAGCCATAGCTTGCCAGCTTGTCTTCAATCAGGTCCATGATGGTCTGGACACCTTTGGAATTTGCGGGAAGATCAAACCCAGTTCTGGGCTGGTAGACCACGATGATCTTTCTTTCATCAAACTGGGTCTCCTGAAAGGCCCTCTGTGCCCTAGGGTCCCTCAAGAACTCATCCACGGCATTTTTCAATTTGTGGTCGTCAAGGTCTACCTTGAGTTTTACCTTGTACTGTTCACTGACAGGGTCTTTCCCCTCGGCAATGACGTCGTAATTCTTGACATATCCGGCGCTCGCAGAGGCAATCCTGTCCCATATGAGCTTTCCCTGGCTGACCTGAGTCTTCGATTTCACAAGGGTCCCTAGTGCTTTTTCAATCGCCGCTCTGATGCCATTGTTTATAGCCTCCTGCCGGGTCCTCCCCTCTCCGATGGCGGTCGTCTCAAGAGCCCAACCCGTGCCCAGGAGAAGTGAAAACAACAGGATACCGGCTGCCAAAAACATCCATACCTTTCGTTTTGGTTCCATTTTATTTCTCCTTTCACATGATTTCGTTAAAGCTTGGAAATTGCGAAACATTCTGTTCAAGTGATGCACGCATCAGAAAGTTGGAAATTCTCATCCTTTGCAGGGGATTTCCGGATAGAGAGGGCTGGGAAAAAAGTTGTGAAGTGATCCACATAAGTTTGACTCATGTGCTTGATTTGGATTAAACCCAATGGCTCAAACACTTAATGCTTAGCAGAATCATGATTAGATGTCAAAGAAATCACTTCTATACGCCGACAGGGCCCGGTTTTTAGAATTCCAACGTGTCCCGGCTTTCAACCTAAATCATTGTTTTGACTGTGATTTCACGGCTTTCCCAAGGGCCACGCCTGCCCATGCAATAACAAAAAACACGATAAGGGCCAGCCTCAAACCAAGAGAATCACGCTGTTCCATTTTCACTCTCCTTTTCGTTACTTGGATCTGATGCCCTGTATCAAATACTGGCTTCTCATTCCTTCAAGGTGCCAAAGCGGGCTAACGCTAAAATCCGTAACCCGTCTTATGCCCTTTGGGTATCTTTTTCTTCTCCAATGGTTCCTCGGCCAGTCCCGTCGAAGAGGAATCGTCTTCACGAATGCTCTGCCAACTACTCTCATCGGGGGGCTGAGACTTTGGTTTCGGTTTTGGCTCAGGCCCACCCTGATCGCTGATCGCATCGCTAAAGGCCTTGGTCAATTCCTCCATATTCTTGGCAGACGCTGATGTTCCGCCTCCGGCCGTTGCAACATCATCCAATACTTTTTGCTGGCTCTTATTTACCTGGAGTCCCACGGTATAGGTCTTTATAGGGATTTTTAGACGCTCGGGTGAAGCTTGGAGCTTTTCGAAGTCAGTCCTAGTGAATCCTGCAGGGTCCGCAGCCCATGCAAGGCTTGGCCCCAATGCACCCTTCCAGTATTCCGGGTTCAGATGAGCCCAGAATCTGGTTTCGCCAGAGGAAGTCTGCTTTCCCTTCTTCGGCTTTTTCACATCAAGGCCCTTTCTAATCAGGGTAGCCTCACTCACCGGGTTGCCGCGGCAATCATCTTGGCCGTCACAGAGAAGAATGATTTTGCCCTGTTTCCCGTTCCCTACCTTAATGATCGCCTGCGCTGCCTGTGTGAGGGCGCCGGACAGGGGTGTCCCTCCACCGGTAGTCAGAGAATCAATTGCGTTTTCGAGTTTTTCCTTATCTTGAGTAAAAGGCATAAAAGGAAAAATTTGACCACATGTCCCTTCGTAGGTCATAATGCCTACCTCAAAATTAGCGGGCATGGTCCTTATCACTTTCTTGGCCGCCGCCTTGGCGTCTGATAATTTTTTGCCTTTCATTGAACCAGAGAGGTCCAATAACAGGACCACGGATGTGGCAATGTTGGCCGCTGGGGCTATTCTTCCGGTACAGGTGATATTTTTTATAACGCATCCGTCATTACTTGTAGCCGTCATGTTAAGCGTGGCCAAACCGGGCGTGATCGTTCCTTTAACGGGACCTCGGACAGTCCATCTGAGATAATGCGGCCGCTGGCCATCCTTGAAAGGGCCAAAAAGCTTACTACCGTCTTGGCGCCGAGCAATGGGGCCAAGTTTCGGGTCATAATTGATCCAACGATGGTTTAGTCCACATGGAGCGAGGCAGTTGGGATCACGGTCACGCCAATGGTTAATATCCGCCCACCCTGTGAGCGAACCATTGGTGATGACGCCGTTTTTGGAGCAATTACCCTTGTAGTCGAGATGGCAAGTCTTTTCCACCTCACTGACCCCCTCAAATACGCCATTGCGGGCAGTGAACCGACAAGGGAAGGAGAGCGATTGCGTTGTGATCGTGCACGTGCCCACGTAAAGGCCGTCGATATTTGTGGATTCACCGGGAGGCACGGTAGGGCCGGGAGGCAATACGGCACGGACAACCTGCCCTGCGCCATTAAAGTACAGGGTGGCGCCCTTCGGGTATTTCTTACGCGTTGTGTTCATACCCTCGGGGAAAAAGGACGAAACCGTATTGAGGGTGCCTCTCATTACACCGCCATCGTATCCAAATTCAACAATAGTTCCGGGCGCCAGGTTAATCGTTTGGTTGTTTCTACCCCCTGTGTTAACCACCGGTAGTGGGGGGGGGGCAGTGTCACTGGCCAACGTTCCTTCCTTTACCCCTCCCGCTGATCTCTCGAATCTAATAAGGCCTCTGCCAAAACGCAAGGAACGACCGTTACCATTGTAAATTTCAAAACTTTTGTTCATATCGAGGGTGCCGCTCTGCACCCCCCTTTCAAACTCATCAACCCAATAGGGCCCGGGGGCAAACCACGGTTTTCCCTTCCCCTCAGGCCAAGCGACAGGCCTGAGTTGGGTTCTCGTTTGCAACAACATCTTCTGAGTTCTTGCATCAACGTTCGTTACATAGGGGCCAATCACTGAAATAAAAGCAAAACTAAGAAAAAATGCCACAAAAACCCTTCTTGCCATAATAGATCTCCTTAGAGCCCGATGAAAAATGTGTCCTAAAGATGAGAGGACTGGGAAAAAAACTTTAGATTTTGAAAATTCCCGGTAACATGAGTTGTGAAAAATGTGGCCAACGAATTCATGGTTTTGTGATAGAAGGTTGCTTTTTATGAGAAGGACTATAGAGACATGCGTCTTGTGTGTCAGGTAAAAAGGTGCTGCATAACCAATTGATATTAAAGGCGTTTATTCTCCCCGCTTTCTCCAAATGCACCTGGATTGCGTTTGGGTGCAGGTCTAATTCATCAACCTATCCCTTAAATTTGCCCGGTATCCAGTGGGTGTAGGTGTCGAAAGTGATCTTAATTGAGCTATGGCCCATTTGATAGCTTACGTCCCCGATGTGATGGCCTTTCGCCAGCTGATTGTTGCGTAACTATGCCTCAAGTCATTGATTCTCATATGATGCAAACCGGCCTTTTCCAGGCAAGCATCTAATGCCTTTTTCAACGGTGGTGGTGTCATAGGGTCCCTGCCATTGAATGTAAACACCCATTCACAAAACGGCCTGCCTCATCGTTTCAATGCCTCCTTTTGTTTTTCAATCTTCAAGCCCTTCAAGGTCTCTGTCAAATGAGAAAAAATCGGGGTCAGATCTTAACGGGCTGTTGCCCGAATGCGTTTTTCAAAACGAACTGCCAGGAAGCGGAAAGGATTTGGCTGCTTTCTTTGTTTAAAAAGCCAAGTGGGCAGCAAGTCTCCGGAACAACAGCGCTAAAAGCAGGGATATGGAAGAGTAAGCTCTCCCTTTGGGCCTGTGATCCTCCATAACCTGCCCCACCTGAGCATTGCTCTTTGATATTTTCCTCTCTGTTTGCTTGATCAAGACGGTAATGTTTTGAACAGTAGTTATAAGAAAATCTTGTATTTCCATGCGCCACAACCCGTTAAGATCTGACCCCATTTGCACTCTCTCTCCTCACAGAGCCCGCAGAGATCACCGGGTTTTTGTTGTTTTTCTCTGTGCACTCTGTGAGCTCTGCGAGAGATATAATGGCCCAACTTAGGTCTATCCCCTCCATACCCCTTGCGACAGCGCAAAACCATTTGAATGGTTAATGTTGTCTATGCTATATTCCAAATTCAATCGCTTATTCGGCCCTGGGGTATCAAAGTCCCCGCCATGTTTATTTTAAGAGGGAGGTCATCATGAACAGACTGATTCCATTACTGGTAGGTTTGTTTTTTGCTTTTGCCAGCATTTGTTTTGCCGGGAAGTATGGTTTTGAGACCACATCCGAAGGGATCACGGAAAGTCTCCTGGGGTCTGGTGAAGATCACTCTTCAGAGAAGGCCGGCTGGGAATCCTTGGCTGACAAACCCAAGCCCCCGGAGAAGTCCAGAGAGGTCAAGGTCCTGAAAAAGGAGAAAGGGGTCGAGGTGTGGGAGACGATCAGGGTCCCCGAGAAGAGGAAAGGGGGGTATGTGAACCTGCAGATCCAGTTCGACGTCAATTCTTTTAGGATTCGTCCGGAATCCTATGCAACCCTCAACGAACTGGGAAAAGCGCTGAAGAGCCCCAAGCTAAAAGGCCGGACCATCACCATAAACGGCCACACCGACTCGGACGGAAAAGAGAAATACAACCTCAATCTGAGCCTCAAACGGGCCTCTTCGGTCAAAAGGTATCTCACAGAGCGCTGCGGGATCGGCCCGGATCGGCTAAAGGTCATGGGATACGGGGTGAGCATGCCCCTGAAACCGAACACCTCAAGAAAGAAC
>JABMQV010000244.1 GCA_013203065.1 Desulfobacteraceae bacterium
AAACCCAGCTTTGTGAACCTTCACGTTGCAGGGGGGTTAGCAAACGGCATCTCCATGCTCTACAATGCTTACCGGGGTGGCACGCCTTTGATATTGACGGCAGGCCAATCAGACACCCGCATGCTCGTTGAAGAGCCCCTGCTTTCGGGTAACCTTGTGGAAATGTGCCGCCAATACACCAAGTGGAGCTGGGAAGTGCGCCATGCGACGGATGTACCCGTGGCCATACGCCGGGCCTTCCGCACCGCCTGTACACCTCCCACCGGTCCGGTTTTTCTCTCCTTGCCGTGGAACGTCCTGGATGAGGAAGCGGATCTGGATTTGACGCCTGCCTCTCCGGTCTACGCCCGCATACGCCCGGATGAAAAGGCCCTGGAACGGGCGGCTCCTTTGTTGGCCAGAGCTGAGAATTTATTGATGATGGTCGGGGATCGGATCGCCCAGACCGGGGCGGTCCCGGAAGCCGTGAAGGTGGCCGAAATTCTCGGTGCGCGCGTGGCCGCGGCCGCATATTCCGAGGTCAATTTTCCCACAGATCACCCACAATTTTGGGGCCTCCTGAACCTGGAAAGTCCAACGACAGCCGAAACCCTTAGCCGGCACGATGTGATCTTGGCCGTTGGATGCAATGTTTTCAGCCGGTTCCTATGCAACCCTCCCTTGCTAACAGGGAAAAGCAAGGTGATTCATCTCGATGTGAGTGCCCGGGAGATCGAGAAGAACCATCCCGTTGAAGTCGGGCTCTGGGGGGACATAAAGACCGGTCTGTCGGCTTTATTTGACGCCATCGAGCAGGGGATGTCCGGATCGCAGCGGGAGGCGGCCAGCATTCGAGCATCCAACCTGGCCGAGGCCAAGGCCCAGCGTCAGGCGTCCTACCTGGAGAAAGCACGTCAGACGTGGGACCGGCAACCCATGGATCCGGCTCGGCTTTTTCTGGAGATGAACGAGGTGCTGCCCAAAAACACCATCGTCGTCAGCGAAGCCATCACCTCCACAATCCCGCTGATGAGGGCGATGACGTTCCATGAGCCGGGCAGCTTCTTCAGCTTCAGGGGCGGGGCCCTCGGTTGGGCCATTGGCGGGGCCCTGGGCATCAAGTTGGCCAGACCCGATCGTCCGGTGGTGTGCATCGTGGGGGATGGTGCGGCCATGTATGGTATCCAGGGTCTCTGGACGGCCGCTTACTACGACCTGCCGGTCACCTATGTCATCTGCAACAACCGCAGCTACCGGATCCTCAAGAATTTTCTTGTCAACTATTACTATCCCACCCTTGGGCTCAAGGATCGCCAGAGCGATTACATCGGAATGAACTTCTCCAAACATCCCATCGATTGTGCCGGTGTGGCCAGGGGCTTTGGGGTTGAGAGTTTCAGAGTGGAGAAACCAGATGAATTCCGTGTAACCCTTGAGAAGGCCTTGAGCCTGGGCCGACCTGCGCTGGTAGATGTTCAGATCCATCCAGGTGATTATTAGGCGAACGCGAATCGTAACCGTTCACGGGTTCAGGCACTGTTTTCGCTATCCCTGAACCTCTGAACCTTGAACTTTAAACCTTAAACCTTAAACCGCTGGAGGATGAACCATGCAGAAAACCATACCCATTGAAAATACCGCCCAGGGCTACCTCGAGCTGTTGCGGGATCGAGGCGTCAAATACTTCTTTGGCAACGCCGGGACCGATTTCGTCTCCCTGGTAGATTGTTTCGCCAAGTTTGCCGAGGAAGGGAAACCATACCCGCAACCCATCACGGTGCCCCATGAGTTTCCCGCGGTGAGTATGGCGCATGGCTATTACATGATCAGTGGAGAACCACAGGTGGTCATGGTGCACGTCATCGTGGGGACAGCCAATGCCGCAGGGCCCATCATGAATGCCGCCCGGGCCCATGTCCCCATCATCTTCAGCGCCGGTCGCACCCCGATCACCGAGGCGGGGCTGGTGGGTTCCCGGGATGTGCAGATCCACTGGGCCCAGGAATCTTTTGACCAGGCAAGCCTGGTTCGGGAATTTGTCAAATGGGATTACGAACTCAGACATTTTTCGCAGCTGGAGTCGGTGGTGGATCGGGCACTGGCCATTGCCATGGCCGAACCGCGCGGGCCGGTGTATCTCTCTCTCCCCCGGGAAGTATTCGCAGAGGCGCACCCGGAGATAACCATCACCACAGGGGGAAGACAGCAGAGGGGTGGAAAGCTCCATCCCGACCCGGACCAGATATCGGAGGTGGCAGGGCTTTTCGCGCAGTCCCAGCACCCCCTGATCATCACCTCGGGCGTGGGGAAAGATCCACAGGCGGTTGAGGCACTGGTGGCGTTGGCCGAGTCATTTGCCATCCCGGTGGTGGTAGGAATGAACAACTGGTACATGAACTTTCCAACGACCCATCCCCTCCACCTCGGCTTTGACTCGGCCCCTTACGTAAGCGAGGCCGATGTGATACTGGTCATTGACTCGGATGTCCCGTGGTTCCCGGCCGTGGTCACCCCCAAAGAAACGACACGAATCATACAGCTGCGCTCTGATCCTCTGTACAGTCGATATCCCCTGCGCGGCTATCCGGCCGATATTGCCCTGGCAGCCGACCCCGGAACCGCTCTCCGCCTTCTCACCGACGAGCTGGAGCCCCACCGCGGTCAGGAAAAGCAGAAGATCAGCCGTCGTTTTGAGGCACTGAGCAAAGAGCATGAGCGCCAAAGGCAGGCCTGGCGCGCGCAGGCCGAGGCGGTCAAGAATGATAAGCCCATCGATCCTGTCTGGGTTTCCGCCTGTATCGATGAGGTCAAGGACGCAGAAACGATCCTCGTCAATGAGTACGACCTGATTCCGACCCAGGTGGACCTTGAGGTGCCCGGCAGTTACTTTGGATCTTCATCGGCCTCTGCCCTGGGTTGGGGTGTGGGTGCGGCGTTGGGGGCAAGGCTGGCCGCGCCGGATAAGACGGTCATCGCCACGGTTGGAGATGGGAGTTATCTTTTCAGTGTTCCCACTGCCTGTCATTTTGTCTCCCGGGCCTACAACCTGCCCATCCTGGTGGTGGTATTCAACAACCAGTGCTGGAATGCCGTACGGGGGGCCACCCAAAAGCTGCATCCGGAGGGGTGGGCCGTAAAGAACAACCATTTTCCCCTTACCGAAATTTCGCCGTCTCCGGCCTATGAGATGATCTGCGAGGCGAACGGCGGATACGGCGAACGGGTCGAAGACCCGAAAGAATTGATTCCGGCTCTTCAGCGGGCCTTGCGGGTGGTACGGGAAGAACAGCGGCAGGCACTACTCAACGTCATCTGCAAGAACCCGTGACCCCAGTGGTCAGAATGCCGAATTCCGAAAGCCGAATTCTGTAGTTCAAAGTTGACAAACTCGTAAAAAGTCAGAAATGACCAG
>JABMQV010000245.1 GCA_013203065.1 Desulfobacteraceae bacterium
TATAGAGTGGCTACTCCCATGGATTCATTTACCGTAAGCGTTCACGGGTTCAAAGGTTCAGAGGTTCAAGGTTCCATTCTCGTCCTCGGCCTATAGCATCGAGGAGGCGATGAAGCTGGCGTCTGAAAACTGCGGCACACCCGATCCCCAGGTGACCGTGATGCCCCAGGGCGCCAGTGTCTTGCCCAGGCTGAAGAAGTAGACAGTGAGTGTGTCGTCTTGGTGGTTTACACACAATGGGAAACTTCGGCATACTTCGCATTGCGCACAGGCATTTCTTATCATTCACCTCACCATCAGTGCTGTCACGAAATCAGTAAAAGGAGGTATCATCAATGGCTTTATTCTCTGTTGATCCGGAAAAATGCGATCAAGACGGTATTTGTATTTCCGAATGTCCGGCAAGGATCATCGAACTAAACAAGACGGCCCCGGTCCCAATACCCGTTGAATTTGCCGAGGAACGTTGCATCAAATGCGGCCACTGTGTTGCTGTTTGCCCGAAAGGCGCTTTTTCGCACCGGGATCTTTCCTCTGATCAGTTCCCGCCGATCGAACGGAAATGGGAATTAGGTCCCAGGCAAACGGAACAGTTTTTAAGATCCAGGCGCTCCATTCGTAGTTATAAGAATCAGCCAGTGGAAAGGAGCAAACTGGAACAATTGATACGCATCGCCTGCTGCGCGCCTTCGGCGGCAAATGAACAACCGTGGCGCTGGTTGGTCATTGAAGATTCATCTGAATTACGCCCGTTGATTGGATTAGTTATTGAATGGATGCGAGGAGTCCAACAGGAAAATCCCCAAGAGGCAGAAGATCGAGGTCTTACCCGTCTCATCACTGCTTGGGAAAACGGAGAAGAGAGAATTTGTCGAGGAGCCCCTCACATCATCATCGCTCACAGCCATGAAGACTGGCCCTGGGGCTTACAGGACTGCACCTTGGCGATGGAGTACATTGAATTATTTGCACCCAGTCTCGGTTTGGGAACCTGCTGGGGTGGCTATTTTTATTCGGCCATCAATCAATATCCGCCCTTATATGAGGCCCTATCCCTGCCCTCAGGGAACCTTGTCCGGGGTGTCATGATGGTTGGGTACCCCAGATATAAGTACCAACGGTTGCCTCAACGGAACGAACCCAAGGTGACCTGGAGATAAGTTCAGACATTCCAAATAGTGGAGAGATGAACATGGCATAGTAATCGAATAACGATCAAGAAGTGACGAGTGACGAAGGAAAACAAAAAATTTAACCTTGAACACCAGTCCGATGATCATCAGGGAAGGAGAATGAAATGGAGCTTTTAGAAGCGATCAAGAGTCGGAAGTCCGTTCGTGCTTTCAAACCGGAACCCGTTTCCACCGAGACCTTGAAAGAGGTGTTAAAAATCGCAACCCGAGCCCCGTCCTCTGTGAACTCCCAGCCCTGGGAGTTTTTCATCGTCAAAGACGAGACACTGGACAAGCTGAAAAATAAATGCGTCGAGCAATTTCGTCAAGGTATTAAGCCGGGACCGGATGTCCCTCTTCCTGACAAGGAAAAAGGGGATATGGGACTGCAGGGCATTTATCGCAAACGGTCGGTAATCCTGGGGGTAACCATCCTTAAATTGTTGGGCATTGCCAAGGGGGATCAGGAGGCCATGATGGATTACGTGACGTCGATGTATCGGTTTTGGGACGCACCGGGTGTCATCGTCATGGCCATAGACAAGACGTTACAACTCTCCTATTCCCTGATTGATATTGGGGCTCTCATTCAAACTATCTCCCTGACCGCCCTGGAATTTGATCTTGGCACCTGTATCATGCGAGCCATCGTGGACTATCCTGAGCAGGTCAGAGAGATCGTGGGCGTTCCGGAGTCCAAACATATTATCATCGGCATAGCCATCGGCTACCCCGATTGGGACCATCCCATCAACCAGTTCCAAAGTGAACGCGATGAGTTGGAGGATCTGTTGACTGTTGTTGAGTAAAAAAATATTCGAATTGGTATCCTAATCGTTATGGGTCCTGCCGGGTCGAGGAGGTTTAGAAAATGGCAAGAGACAAGAAGCGTTATGAAGACCTTAACCAGCTTGTGAAAGACCTGGTATTGAACGCCGGGGCCATCGATGTGGGTATGGTCACCACCGAGACCCTGGAGGGAGGTCCGCTGTCGACCGATCTGTCGTACGTGTTGGAAGGCGCCAAGTCGGCCGTGGTATTCGCTCTGCCGCTGGACCAGGAAAAGATCGAGCGGTTCCTCAAGAAAGAGGACTTTTCCGGGCACTGTCTGGACAATGTCCGCACCAACACCCTTACCAGCGGCATCGCCCTGGAATTGGTCCGTTTTTTGGAAATGAAGGGGCATGCCGCCGTTCCGGTCGAATCCAACTTTGTCTACCGGAAGGACACGCCGAGAGGTCTCTTTGACGAAAAACCCCCCATTTCGCATCGCTACCTGGCCGTGCGCGCCGGGCTCGGGCACTTCGGGCTGTCCGGCAACGTCATCCGGAAAAAAGAAGGGGCGGCCATCATTTTGGGTTCCGTGGTTACGGACGCCCAACTGGTACCCACGGACCCCCTGCCTGCCGAGGAGAA
>JABMQV010000246.1 GCA_013203065.1 Desulfobacteraceae bacterium
CAATGTGGCGATGGATGTTAGTTTGATTACGCCCATAGCCATGGAGAAGGAACTGAGGTTTGCCATACGTGAGGGTGGAAGGACGGTAGGTGCCGGCGTAATCAGTGAAATTATTGAGTAGGGGACAAGAGAATGATCACCAACCAAAATATCCGGATTCGGCTGAGGGCCTATGATCACAAATTGCTGGATCAGTCAGCCCGTGAGATCGTGGAAACGGCAAATGAAACAGGGGCAAGAGTGGCCGGTCCTATTCCACTTCCCACCGTCATTAATAAATACTGTGTCTTGCGATCTCCCCATGTGGACAAGAAATCCCGGGAGCAGTTCGAAATAAGGACACACAAGCGTTTGTTAGATATCTTGGAGCCGACCCAACAGACAGTCGATGCACTCATGAAACTTGATTTGGCTGCAGGAGTGGACGTGGAGATCAAGCTGTAAGGGGTCTTAGCGATCCAGGTATTATATATAGACCCTCAAAGGGTGCGGAGGGCCGAAGGCTGGGCCGGGAGAATTGGAGCCGGATTGATATGACCAACCAGATTTTTGGCAAGAAACTGGGGATGACAAGGCATTTTCTGGAAGAGGGCAAGAGCGTCCCTGTGACCGTTCTAAAGGTCGACCCCTGCGTCGTAACACAGAAGAAAACAGTGGCGAAAGAGGGCTATAACGCAATCCAGGTAGGGTTTGAGCCGCAAAAGAAAGGCAGGATCAACAAGCCCCTGAGGGGCCATTTTGAGAAGGCGACAAAAGGAAAATATTTTGCACATCTGAGGGAAATTGAGGTAGAGGATCCGGGTTCTTTCGAACTGGGGCAAGAGATAAGCTCAGATTTTATTGATGCGGGTGACAGGGTCCATGTGACCGGAATCAGTAAGGGTAGAGGGTTCAGCGGGGTCATGAAGAGATGGGGGTTTTCAGGGGGAAAAAAGACCCATGGATCCCGTTCCCACAGAATTCCCGGCTCCATCGGATGCAGCGCGACACCGGGTAGAGTCCAAAAAGGAAAAAAATTGCCTGGAAGGATGGGATATCAGCAAGTTACACTCAAGAATCTTCAGGTCATTGATGTAAGGCCTGATCTGAATGTCATTTTGATAGGGGGGGCTGTCCCAGGAAGCCGAAATGGTTTTGTGGAGGTCCGTAAGGTCTGATGGGGCAATTATCGGGCCGATGATATCTTGCCATCACCTGTGTTCAAGAAATCCTGCAACTGATAAGCAATCAAACGGGAGAAGAGTTCGAGGCGTGAAATGACGGTCGTGGATGTCTATAATCTTCAAAAAGAGAAGGTTTCCGAAGTAGAACTAAAGGCGGAGATTTTTGAGATCCCAGTCAAGAGCCACGTCCTTCATCAAGTTGTGGTGAACCAGCTTGCCACTCGGAGGACTGGGTCTGCATCTTCTAAGGGCCGTTCAGATGTAAAGGCATCTGGAAGAAAACTCTATCGACAGAAAGGGATGGGCCGTGCCAGAGTGGGTTCGGCCTCCTCCCCCACAAGAAGAGGAGGCGGAGTAGCCTTTGGTCCGAGTCCGCGTAAATACGGCCAAAAGGTACCCAAGAAAGTGAGAAAGGCTGCACTTCGAATGGCACTGACGGATAAGGCGCAGACAGGGCAGCTTATCGTGGTGGATAACTTCGAACTTCCCGAGATCAAGACGAAGAAATTTGTGGAGGTGATGAACAATTTTCATGTGAATAAGGCCCTTATCATCACCCATGAAAAATTGTTGAACCTTGAAAAATCCTCCAAGAATGTCTCATGGGCAAAGGTGACGAGGCACGAAGGGCTAAATGCCTACGATATCTTGAGATACGACTTCCTTTTCTTGGAGCAGCCCGCTCTGAGGGCAATAGAAGAGAGACTGGTTCCGTAATGGATATCTATCAGGTCATAAAGGAGCCGCATACGACTGAAAAGGCTACGCATCAGAGAGAGGTTAACCAGGTGTCTTTTAAAGTGCACCCGAGGGCCAATAAGATAGAAATACGGCAGGCTGTGGAGGCCCTTTTTGGGACAAAGGTCCTGGAAGTCAAGACCCTGAATGTGAAGGGCAAGCGCCGGCGGATGGGAAGGAACATTGGAAAGAAGGCCGATTGGAAGAAGGCGATTGTCAAACTCGCACCGGGTGAAAAAATTCAAATCTTTGAGGGGATGTAGATAAAGCCGGCCCACGGAGCATGGGGGAGGTCCCCCGTTGAAAGTGGGCGTCTTACAGTGTGTGGCTAATAGACGGAGCAGGAGATGGGCATAAAGACCAATAAGCCGACCTCACCTGGAAGGAGATTTCAGACCCATTCCACGTTTGAGGAAATAGCACGCAAGAGACCTGAGAAAAGGCTCGCCAGGCCTTTGAAAGAATCTGGTGGCAGGAATTCCATGGGCCGTATGACAGTGCGCCATCGTGGAGGGGGCCACAAACGTAAATATCGGCTGATTGATTTCAAAAGGGACAAGGACGGGATCCCCGCTGTGGTTGCATTTATCGAATACGACCCCAATCGCTCATCAAACATTGCGCTGTTGCATTATGTAGATGGGGAAAAGCGATATATCTTGGCGCCTCACCAGCTTAGGGTCGGGGATCGGGTGAAGTCTGGCCCTGATGCCGAGATCAGGATAGGCAATGCCCTCCTCCTAAAGGATATCCCTTTGGGGACATATGTCCACAATATCGAACTGAATATCGGACATGGTGGACAACTGGCCAGAAGTGCGGGGAGCTATGCCCAGTTAATGGCCAAAGAAGGAAAGTATGCCCAATTAAAGCTGCCCTCTGGTGAAGTGAGAATGGTCCTTCAGAGGTGTAAGGCAACCATCGGTCAGGTAGGCAATATGGACCATGAGAATATTTCCATCGGTAAGGCGGGTCGGAACAGATGGTTAGGAAAGAGACCTCGGGTAAGGGGGGTTGCCATGAACCCTGTGGATCATCCCCACGGGGGAGGAGAAGGTAAATCCTCGGGTGGGCGTCATCCTGTGACGCCTTGGGGTGTTCCCACAAAGGGTTATAGGACCAGGATCAGGAAAAAGAGCGACAAACTTATTGTAAAAAGGGCCAAGAAATAGTTGTAAGTCCGGAAACTTCATGCAACCGGATGCCTATTCGTGATGAGCCCGGTAAATGCGTGAGGGGGTGTACCGTGGGGCTTGAACAAAAGGAGGGGAGAACTTGCCAAGATCGCTAAAGAAGGGACCATTTGTTGATGAGCATCTGGTTCGAAAGGTCCAGAAAGCGGCTGAGACCCAAAGCAGGAAGATCATAAAGACCTGGTCACGCAGATCCACTGTTCTCCCCGAGTTCGTTGGATTAACATTTGCGGTACATAATGGCAGGAAGTTCTTCCCAGTATTCGTCGCCGAAGATATGGTCGGGCATAAGTTGGGGGAATTTGCGCCTACGAGGACCTTCTTTGCCCATGCCGGAGACAAGAAAACCAGGCTTAAGGGTAAGAAGAAGTAGCAAGAGGCTTTGGGCTTTGTCTGAAGGGATGAAATGGAAGTAAGAGCAGTAGCAAGATTCGTTAGGATTTCACCTCGGAAGATCCGTTTAGTCATGGATCGAATCCGGGGGAAAAAAGTGGAAGAGGCACTAAACATCCTATCTTTTGCGCCACAGAAAGGTGCTCGCATATTAAAGAAACTACTTGATTCTGCGGTCGCAAATGCGTCGGAAAATTCGGGTCTGGATGTTGATACGCTCTATGTCATTCGTATCTATGCAGATGAAGGGCCAACCTTGAAGAGATGGAGGCCGCGCGCGCAAGGGCGTGCGACGAGGATAAGAAAGAGGACCAGCCATCTGACGATAGCTTTAGATGAAATCTAGGGCGACAAAACTAACGATTTGGCATTTAGGAACTTGGCTTTCTCTTTGGCAATCTTTTTGGCCAGCGGCACAATGATTTGATTGTCTGTTGATTGCATGATCACACCGGAGGTTCATATTGGGACAGAAAGTTAATCCGATCGGTTTTAGACTGGGGATAAACAGGAATTGGGATTCCAGATGGTTTGCGGGAAAGAAATACAGCGATTTCGTACTGGAAGATTACAAAATAAGGAAATTCTTAAAGGAGAAGGTCTCCCAGGCCGGGGTGGCAAGAATTGAGATTGAAAGGGCCGCCAGCAAAGTCCGCATCCGCCTACATGCTGCCAGACCTGGTATAATCATAGGGAAAAAGGGTTCTGAGATCGAAAAGATAAAGAGAGACCTTGAGAGAGAGATCAGTCGCGAGGTCATCATCGATATTCAAGAGGTACGAAAAGCCGAGGTTGAAGCGCAGTTGGTGGCAGAGAATGTGGCCCTTCAATTGGTGCGACGCGTCGCGTTCAGGCGGGCTATGAAAAAAAGCGTCAGTGTCGCCTTGAGGTTTGGCGCCCAAGGCATCAAGATCGCCTGTAGCGGAAGGCTGGGTGGCGCTGAGATGGCCCGCCGGGAGTGGTACCGGGAGGGAAGGGTCCCGCTTCACACCATTCGGGCTGATATAGATTACGGTTTTGCTGAAGCATTCACAACATACGGCGTTATTGGGGTGAAGGTAACCATATTCAAGGGTGAAATTTTACCTGACAAAGGTAAGAAAGAATAGGGACGACACATGCTGAGCCCAAAGAAGGTCAAGTTTCGCAAGAGACAGAGAGGAAGAACAAAGGGTAAGGCTTTCCGGGGAAGTACCTTGGGATTTGGCGACTATGGACTACAGGCCTTGGAGTGTGGTCATATGACTGCCCAACAGATAGAGGCTGGACGCGTTGCGGTAACAAGGCATGTAAAGCGCGGCGGCAAGGTCTGGATCCGGGTTTTTCCGGACAAGCCGGTCGGTAAAAAACCGGCGGAAACGAGGATGGGTAAAGGTAAGGCCAGTCCGGATGGATGGGTGGCTGTGATAAAGCCAGGACGAATTCTCTATGAACTTGAGGGAGTTGGGGACACCATGGCCGCAGAGGCGTTTCGTTTGGCCGGCCATAAACTTCCATTTGCTACCAGATTTGTGACCAGGAGATCATGAGCTTATGAAGGCCGAGGAGCTTAGGGAGTTGAGCGAAGAAGAACTCAGGGAAAAGGAAAAAGAGACAAAGCAGGAATTGTTTAACCTGGGATTCCAGAAAGCCACTGGACAATTGGGCAACACAGCTATGATTCTCAAGACAAAGAGAGACTTGGCCCGAGTAAAAACAGTGATTAGGGAACTGGGAATTGCCGGGGCAAAGGGATAGTACGAGGTGGTGATGGCGGAGAGAGGATCGCGAAAAGGACTTACAGGGACGGTTATTAAGAACCAGATGAATAAGACTGCCCTCGTTCTGGTAGAACGATTGACCAGACATGGAAATTACAGGAAATATGTTAGGAGACGCGCCAAATACATGGCCCACGATCCAAGGAATCTGTGCCAGATTGGGGACAAGGTGAGGATCATTGAAAGTCGCCCTATCAGTAAAAGGAAACGGTGGCAGGTTATTGATATTATCGAGAAAACCCACGGCTAAAGCTGAACGGTTTCTGGCAAGACTAGCGAGGGTGAATCGGAGCCGGGAAAATGATACAGACTCAAACCACATTGAGGGTGGCTGACAATTCAGGAGCCAAATTGCTCTCCTGCATAAAGGTGCTGGGAGGGTCAAAGCGGAGATACGCAAGTATTGGCGATGTTATCGTTGTAACCGTAAAAGAGGCAATGCCAAACTCCAAGGTCAGAAAGGGAGACGTTGTTCGAGCAGTTGTTGTTAGGACGGCCAAGGAGATCCGGAGGAGTGATGGGTCTTATATCAAGTTTGACGATAACTCTGCCGTGTTGATCAATCAGCAGCGGGAACCTATAGGGACAAGAATTTTTGGGCCGGTAGCAAGGGAACTTAGAGCAAAGAGGTTTATGAAAATCATTTCATTAGCCCCAGAGGTGCTCTAGCGTCAAGCCACATCACCTGACTGATAACAAGGATAATCGCAGATATGCCGAGATCGAGAGCGTCAAAAGTGAGGAAAAAACACCCGGACATTAAAAAGAATGACAAAGTTATTGTTATTGTTGGGAAAGAAAAAGGGAAAATTGGTACCGTTTTGAAGGTGGACTCAGAGAAAGAGCGTGTGGTTGTCGAGAAAGTAAATATGGTTAAGAGACATTCCAAGCCGGGCCAGCAGGCTGGCCAGGGAGGAATTATTGAGAAGGAGGCACCGTTACATGTCTCCAAGCTAATGATGATTTGCAATAAATGCACGGAGCCAACAAGGATTGGGAAACGTATTCTAGAAGATGGCTCCAAGGTTCGCGTCTGCAAGAAGTGTGGCGAACCAATGGATGAGTGAAGTTTTTCAGGAGGTAGTATTGTCCCGGTTGAAGGATAGATATCAAGCAGAGGTTGTACCCGCCATGATGAGGGAGTTCGGATATAAGAGCATCATGGCAGTCCCTCGGATAGAAAAGACTGTGCTAAACATGGGCTTGGGAGAGGCCATCCAGAATATCAAGACGCTTGATGCTGGAGTCGAGGAGCTTAGCCTGATTGCCGGTCAGAGGGCAGTTGTGACAAAGGCCAAGAGGTCAATCGCTGGTTTCAAACTTCGCCAAGGGATGCCCATAGGATGTATGGTGACCCTGCGGCGTGAAAGAATGTACGATTTTTTGGACAAGCTCTTCAATGTTGGCTTTCCCAGGGTAAGGGATTTTAGAGGACTGTCGGACAAAATTTTTGACGGCCGCGCCAACTGCTCAACAGGCATCAAGGAGTTTATTATCTTTCCAGAGATCGACTATGACAAGATAGACAAAATGAAAGGCCTGAATATCTCCATTGTAACAACAGCAAAGACCGATGCAGAAGGTCTTTTATTGTTGCGGCAATTGGGGATGCCTTTCCGCACCTGAGTTAGCCGAGTTTAGGGAGGTTATATTGGCTAGGAAGTCGCTTATTGTTAAGGCCCAAAGGAAGCAAAAATTCTCGACACGTCACTATAATAGGTGCCCTGTTTGCGGGCGGAGCAGAGCCTTCTTACGTAAATTTGGGCTCTGTAGAATCTGTTTTAGAAATATGGCCTTAAGGGGTGAGATCCCAGGGGTGGTTAAATCAAGCTGGTAAGACCTTTTCGGATTATCATTGGTGAAGGGTTATAAGGAGAAGGCAAATGACCATGACCGATCCTATTGCTGACATGCTGACGAGAATCAGGAATGCCGTGAGGGCCTCTCACGAGGTGGTGAATATTCCCAGTTCGAAATTAAAGGTCAACATAGCCAAGGTTTTGAAAACCGAAGGTTATATCAAGAATTCGAAGATTGTCTCTGATGGTCGACATAGGTTCATAAGAATATTCTTAAAATATGATGAAGATGGAGTCCCCGTGATCGGCGGACTCAAGAGGGTTAGCAAGCCAAGCTGTCGGATCTATGAAAAGGCTGAAAGTATTCCAACGGTCCTGGATGGTTATGGAATCAACGTCGTTTCCACATCGAAGGGGATCATGACGGATAGAGAGGCCCGGAAAAACAAAGTCGGTGGAGAGATCCTCTGTTCGGTGTGGTAAATACTTGGCTAGTGCCAAACCCATTTAGAGATGGAGGTTATGAATGTCTCGCTTAGGCAAAAAGCCTATTCCGATACCAAAAGATGTTGAGATTAGGCTTGAAGGTGCTCTCCTCACGGTAAAAGGACCAAAGGGCGAGCTCAAGAGACAAGTGCATCCCAAGGTTCATGTGAATATGGATGGTGATAAGATCTCTGTTTCGGTGGCTGATGGGAGCAGGGAATCAAGGTCCCTTCACGGCCTTTTTGCGGTCCTGATCAACAACATGGTAATCGGCGTTACAAAGGGTTTTGAGAGAGTTCTCGAGATCGCGGGTGTTGGATACAGGGCTGCGATCGAAGGCAGGACCGCTGTTTTTAACCTGGGATATTCACGCCCCATAAACTTCGAACTGCCTGACGGGGTGGACGCAAGCGTAGATAAGTCCAAGGTCATTTTAACGGGGATTGACAAGGAACTTCTGGGAATGACCGCTTCGCAAATCAGGGATCTTCGAAGGCCCGAGCCTTATAAGGGGAAGGGGATCAAGTACGCAGGGGAGATGATACGGAGAAAGGCCGGAAAGACAGGTGCTGTCAAATAACGGCCTTTCACGAAAAGGTGGTGAATCATCGCCTGTTGGGGTGAGACTCGCTCCTGTGAAGCGGGGCCGTGATTATTAAAAGGGTTGGACGCTCTATCGCAAGAAGACAAAATATCTGGGTTCTAATTTACGGAGGTTGAGGGATCATCAAGATGGCTGGTTTTAGTAGATCAGATGCAAGGGCGAAGAGAAGAAAAAGAGTTCGGAAAAATATCCGAGGGACCTCTGATAAGCCCCGGCTAAGTGTTTTTAGGAGCGCCAGGCATATTTATGCTCAGGCCATAGATGATACCACAGGTAGGACATTGGTGGAAGCCTCTTCATTATTTAAAGGGCTTGCCCCGAAGATTAAAGGGAACGGCGGTAATAAAAAAGGGGCCGCCTTGGTGGGTAGTTCTGTCGCTGAACAGGCGCTCGAGAATGGTATCAAGATCGTTGTGTTTGACCGAAACGGGTTCCTGTACCATGGCCGCGTAAAGGCCCTTGCCGAGGCGGCGCGTGAGTCCGGACTGAAGTTTTGAGGAGGGATAGATCCATTGTTTAAGCCAGAGGATGAAGATCAGCTAATAGAGAAAGTGGTCCATATCAACCGGGTGGCAAAGGTGGTGAAAGGGGGTCGTCGGTTTAGTTTTAGCGCGATCGTCGTGGTTGGAGATGGCAGAGGCACGGTTGGGACTGGACTTGGAAAGGCGAATCAGGTTCCCGACGCCATCAGAAAAGGCATTGAAAAGGCCAAAAGGGATATGAGGGAAATTCACATCCATGAGACCTCCATCCCCTATGAAGTGATCGGGGAATCGGGTGCGGGCCGTGTATTATTGAAACCGGCAGGTCCCGGAACCGGTCTGATTGCAGGCGGCGCGGTGCGTGCGGTCCTGGAAGCGGCTGGGATTCAAAATATACTCACAAAGTGTCTCGGTTCCCATAACCCCCATAATATTGTGAGGGCTACGATCAAGGGCCTGCGATCACTCAGAACTCCCGAAGAGATTGCCAGGCGCAGGGGTAAGACAGTTGAAGAAATGGTAACCTGAATCGATTGGGAAAAGACAATATTGGCTATGGCTAAGACGATTAAAGTGACGCTTGTCAAGAGTTCGATAGGCAGGAACAAGAAAATTGGTCAGACCTTGAGGGGTTTGGGCCTGACACGGCTGAACAAGACCGTTGAGCTTGAAAACACCCCGGCCGTAAGAGGGATGATCAATAAGGTCTTGTTCCTGGTAAAGATTAACTGAAGACGTAATAGGTGAGAAAAAGTGAAAATTCATAATCTTTTACCTGCCGAGGGTTCGAGAAAAGCGAAGAAAAGGATAGGAAGAGGTCCAGGTTCCGGACACGGAAAGACTTCTTGCAGAGGCCACAAAGGGCAGAAGGCACGTTCTGGAGGCGGAACACGCCCTGGCTTTGAGGGAGGGCAGATGCCCCTTCAGCGAAGACTTCCCAAACGTGGCTTCACAAACATATTCAGGAAGCAGTATAATATAATTAGTGTCAATGATCTGAACCGCTTTGCAGCAAACTCCAGCGTGGATGCGGGTGTGCTAAAGGAAGCCGGCCTGGTCAAGAAGGTGAAGGATGGGATCAAGATCCTGGGCCACGGGGATATCACTCACCCCGTCACTGTTAGGGTCCACAAGACGAGTAAGGCAGCCAAGGAAAAAATTGAGGCCGCTGGCGGCAGGGTTGAAGTGATTTAGATGGGGGCATCGTGAATTGATAGGTGGTTTCCAAAATATTGCCAAAATACCGGAGCTGAAAAAGAAGATTCTCTTCACGCTCATGATGCTCGTTGTTTATCGAGTCGGGTGTCATATCCCGACGCCCGGTATAGACGGGACAGCTCTGTCTGCCTTTTTTGGTGCGAGGGAAGGGACCCTTTTTGGGCTCTTTGATATGTTCACGGGTGGTGCACTGAGCCAAATGTCGGTAATGGCTCTGGGAATCATGCCTTACATAAGCGCCTCTATTATCCTGGAACTCATGACCGTTGTAGTGCCTCATCTTGAGAAACTGAAGAAGGAAGGGGAGCAGGGAAGGAAGAAGATCACCCAGTATACCCGTTATGGCACGGTAATTTTGAGTGTTATTCAGGGTTTTGGTATCGCGGTTGGCCTTGAAAATATGTCCGGCCCCGGGGGGGCGATGATTGTCCCGTCTCCAGGCTGGGGTTTCAGGCTCCTCACTGTTATTACACTCGCGGCCGGGACCTCCTTTCTGATGTGGCTGGGAGAGCAGATCACCGAGAGGGGGATAGGTAACGGGATCTCCCTTATCATATACTCCGGTATTGTTTCCGGTTTTCCTGTGGCTGTGGCGAACACATTCAGATTGATGGGGACCGGTGAAATCACCGTCTTTTTTGTGGTTCTGCTCCTTGCACTTATGATAGGTGTCATCGGTGTGATCGTATTTGTTGAGAGGGGACAGAGGAGAATTTCCGTTCAGTATGCAAAGAGGGTTGTGGGCCGAAAGATGTATGGTGGTCAAACGACACATCTGCCTTTGAAAGTCAATACGGCCGGCGTCATTCCGCCAATATTTGCCTCTTCCATCATGATGTTTCCGGCTACTATCGCCAATTTTTTGAGCGTGGACGAATTTCCCTGGCTCCAGCACATTGTACATTTTTTGGCCCCGGGCCACATCGTCTACAGTCTGATCTATGTGGCTTTTATTTTCTTCTTCTGCTATTTTTATACTGCGGTTCATTTTAACCCTGTTGATGTGGCCGACAACATGAAAAGACAAGGGGGGTTTATCCCCGGAATCCGGCCGGGAAAGAATACGGCTGATTATATTGATCGGGTCTTGACAAGAATCACTTTTTCGGGGGCCACTTATATCTCGGCCGTTTGTATTTTACCTCAGTTTCTGATCTATCAATTAAATGTCCCGTTCTATTTTGGAGGGACCGCATTGCTGATTGTGGTTGGTGTGGCCATGGACACCACAAATCAGATCGAATCGCATATGCTGACAAGGCATTATGAAGGGTTTATGAAGAAGGGTTTTGGGAGGGTGCGGTAGCCGTATGAATGGCCTTCGACTCGCAGATGCTGACTCGTAAACGGCGAGGTATTTCGATCAAAGGCACTGACCGTTGGCTTGGGGTCAGACATTGGAGAACAGGGAAGGGCATATGGCTAAGGAAGAGGCTATTGAGGTCGAGGGGGTCGTGATCGAGACATTGCCAAATGCGCAGTTCAGGGTCGAACTCAAGAACGGTCACAGGGTCTTGGGTCATATTTCGGGCAGGATGCGGAAACATTTTATTAAGATTCTTCCAGGGGATGTGGTGGCAGTGGAGTTGTCTCCTTACGATTTGGCCAGGGGCCGTATTGTATATCGGGGGGAAAAATAGGTAGGATCCGTAAATAATCAGGACCCTCTTTTATCGCCATCCCAAGTAGACAAGGAGCGCTTTAGGATTATGAAAGTGAGACCATCGGTTAAGCCCATTTGCAATAAGTGCAAGGTAATAAGACGAAAAGGCGTCGTGCGGGTAATCTGCGTAAACCCTCGGCATAAACAAAGGCAAGGGTAAGCATGTGTTTGGAAACAAAACCTCTTTATTGCCGGTTGGAATATGAAATGAAGAACGACCAATCACAGAGCAGAAGGAGTTAGAGATTGGCAAGAATTGCGGGTGTTGATTTACCAAGGAGGAAAAGGATTGAGATTGCCTTGACCTATATCTATGGTCTGGGGAGGAGCTCTTCTCAAAAAATACTTACGGAAGCGGGTGTGGACTGGGATACCAAATCGGATGACCTCACTGAGGCGCAGATTACCAGTATCCGGAAGATTATTGACGAGAAGCATAAGGTGGAAGGGGATCTCAGGCGCGAAGTATCTATGGACATAAAGCGGTTGATGGATCTGGGGGCATATCGTGGTCTGAGGCACAGGAGGGGTCTTCCTGTCAGGGGACAGAGGACCAGCACCAATGCCAGGACGCGTAAGGGGCCTCGCAGGGCTGTTATGGGGAAAAGGAAACGGTAGAATTTGAGGGAAGAGGATGGCAAAAGCTGCGAAAAAGAAGAGCCGTGCAAAAAAAGAAAAAAAGAACGTACCCACAGGTATCATTTATATACAATCCACTTTTAATAATACCATCGTGACCATCACGGATCCTGACGGAAATGTAATTGCCCAGTCAAGTGCGGGCAGAGGTGGGATCAAGGGGGCGCGGAAGAGCACCCCATTCGCGGCCCAATTGGCCGGACGAAATGCCGTCAGGCAGGCAATGGACCATGGGATGAGGGTTGCGGAAGTGAGGGTCAAAGGACCAGGCGTGGGGAGAGAATCGGCCCTGCGCTCTCTCCAGGTCGAGGGGTTCACCGTCACGTCCATACGGGACATAACGCCAATACCCCATAACGGGTGTCGACCTCCTAAGAGGCGGAGAGTCTAAGGATTTTGAATTTTGGATTGTAGGTTCAAGATCTTATGTGAACGGATAAATTTTAGAAACCATCAGGTATTCTAAGGTAAATAATAAATAAGATAACGCTGGGGGCTAATTTGGCCAGATATACTGGTTCATCATGCAGGTTATGTAGGCGGGAGAATCTTCGGCTTTTTTTGAAGGGTGACCGCTGTTACGGTGACAAGTGTTCTTTTGAGAGAAGGGCTTATCCGCCCGGACAACATGGCCAGAGGCGTGGGGGAAAGAGCTCCGATTACAGGGTGCAGCTAAGAGAAAAGCAGAAGATCAGAAGAATCTATGGTGTCCTGGAAAGGCAGTTTAGGGGGTATTATTACCGCGCAGAAAGGCAGAAGGGGATCACCGGGACGAATCTCTTGTTGTTGCTTGAATCCCGTCTGGACAATATGGTTTACAGAATGGGTTTTGCCACGTCCCGGAATCAGGCAAGGCAAGGGGTCAGGCATAACCACTTCTTGGTGAACAATAAGAAGGTCAATATACCATCCTATCTTGTGAAGCCAGGAGATGTGATTGAGGTGAAAGAGAAGAGTCGCAATGTACCCTTTGTCAGAGAGGCCATTGAGACCGTTGTTCGGAGAGGTGTTCCAGACTGGATCGAAGTTGAAAAAGGGAGCTTAAAGGGAACGCTAAAAGCCCTTCCCAATAGAGAAGACCTCACAATGCCCGTTCAGGAACAGCTCGTTGTGGAACTGTATTCGAAATGATTCGCAGAAGAATATAGAGGCTTGATCGTATTATATCCTTTTGTTAACAAGATGACGGGGAGGTTTTTTTGGTAGATCTAAGGAGTAAGAATTGGCGGGAGCTAATTAAGCCCAAGCGCATTGAAATCGCCCAGGACAGTTATACGAACTACTACGGGAAATTCATATGCGAGCCACTTGAGAGGGGACTTGGGATCACGATCGGAAATTCCCTGAGGCGTATCCTGCTCTCATCTCTGCAAGGAGCGGCAATTGTTTCTGTTAAGTTCGACGGTGTACCTCATGAATTTACTACAATTCCTGGGGTATATGAGGATGTGACCGACATTATTCTAAATCTTAAAGAGGTCAAACTCAAAATTATTGGCGTCGAGGAAGCTGTTATCCGCCTGTCTCGAGAAGGAGAAGGGGAAATCAAGGACGGTGATATCGAAACGGATGGCCTTGTGGAGATACTGAATCCTGACCATCATATTGCGTCACTAAGCAAGGAAGCGAAGCTGAGTATGGAGATGGTGGTCAAGGCAGGAAAGGGGTATGTCCCGGCCGGAGGGAACACGCCCAAAGAACAGCCAATAGGCGTTATTCCAATGGATGCCATTTTTTCGCCTGTTGAGAGAGTCAACTATGTGGTGACAAACGCCAGGGTTGGGCAGGTGACGGATTATGATAAACTGACGCTGGAGGTCTGGACTGACGGCAGTGTGCTGCCTGAAGACGCAATCGCCTATGCTGCTAAAATACTTAAGGAACAGATGACGCCATTTATCAATTTTGAAGAAGAGCCGGAACCCGTGGAAGAGGAGGAAGAGGAAGAGGAGGTGAAACTTAACCAAAACCTTTTCAGACCTGTTTCTGAGCTTGAATTATCGGTTCGTTCTGCCAACTGCTTACAAAATGCAGATATCACCCTTATTGGAGAGTTGGTCCAAAAGAGTGAATCAGAGATGTTGAAGACAAAAAATTTTGGAAGAAAGTCTCTGAATGAGATCAAGGCCATCCTTGAGGAAATGGGGCTTTCGCTGGGGATGAAGTTAGGAAAATTCCCGCCCGTCAAGGGACCAGAGGATGGTGAAGAAGAGAAAAAAGAAGCTGGAAAGGCAAAAGCAAAAAAGAAGGATACAGGCAAATGAGGCACAGAAAGGCTGGAAACCCCCTAGGACGCAACCCCAGTCACCGCAGAGCCATGCTGAGGAATATGGTCACTTCCCTGCTCAAGCATGAACAGATAGAGACAACGGATGCCAAGGCAAAATCGCTTAAGCCGATTGCCGAGAAGATGATAAGCCTTGCCAAACGTGGGGATCTGCATGCAAGGCGACAAGCCCTCGCCTATATGAAAGACAAGGCTGTCACCCACAGACTGTTTGATGAACTGAAAGATCGGTATCTTGACAGGCAGGGGGGGTACGTTAGGATTATCAAAAAAGGGGTGCGGAAAGGAGACGGGGCCCCCATTTCCGTGGTTCAACTCTTGACCTCTGATGAACAGAAAAAATCAGGTAAAAAGAAGACGAAGAAGCCTAAGGCGATTACGGGAGTTGCCACGGGGCCCGAGAAAGATACGGATACAGGGGAACGTGAGAAGGAAATGAATTTGGAACAAAGCTAGGTGCTCCATGGGTACGAATCTTACTAACACTGGAAACCTCCTTGTCGGTCTACCGGCAAGGAGGTTTTTTTTGCGAGGAGGTCAGGGTGGGAAAATTTGACCATAAAGATCTCCTTGGAATTGAGCAGCTGCGTGTTGAAGATATCGAACTTATCCTGGATACGGCCAGATCACTAAAGGAGATTTCCGAGAGGGACATAAAAAAGGTCCCGACCCTCAGGGGTAAGAGTGTGGTCAATTTCTTTTATGAACCGAGCACCAGAACCCGCACCTCTTTTGAGATGGCAGCAAAGAGACTCAGTGCGGACACCGTCAGCCTTTCCGCTACCGACAGCAGTATGGTAAAAGGAGAAACCCTTATCGATACGGCCAGGAACCTTCAGGCCATGAACCCTGATCTCATTGTCATAAGGCATCCCTCTAGCGGGGCTCCCCATCTCTTGTCAAACCGAGTGGAAGCGGGGATCATTAACGCTGGAGACGGAATAAATGAACACCCAACCCAAGCCTTGCTTGATTTATATACGATCAGGGAAAAGAAAAGTAAAATCAAAGGATTGGAGGTCGCTATAATTGGGGATATATCCCATAGCCGCGTGGCCAGATCCAATATAATCGGGTTGATCAAGATGGGGGCTGAGGTGACTGTCGCAGGGCCGCCGACCATGATTCCGCCCGGTATTGAGGCCCTGGGTGTGAGGGTGGTCTATGATCCGGCGGAGGCGGTCAAAGATAAGGATGTGGTCATGCTGCTGCGGATACAACTTGAAAGACAAAACAAGGCCCTCTTTCCAGGCCTCAGGGAGTACGCATCCTTTTTCGGGATGAACAGTGATGTCCTAAGCCTCGCAAAACCGGATGTGATATTGATGCACCCTGGGCCCATGAATCGAGGCGTGGAAATAACTTCCGAGGTGGCGGACGGACCCTATTCTGTTATTCTTGACCAGGTGGCCAACGGAGTGGCAGTTCGGATGGCGATACTCTATCTCTTGATTGGAGGGTCCGGGAATTGAGAACGTGGATTAAGGCAGGTTCCGTGGTCGACCCCGTGAGGGGCACTGTAGAAAGGGCCGAATTGATCATTGAGAAAGGTAAGATCGCGGGGATTTTGCCCCCGGGTAGTGCCGAGGGGAAAGGCCCTCAGACCAAGGTCATCGATGCCTCTGATAAGGTTATCCTTCCTGGGTTGGTAGATATGCATGTTCATCTGAGAGAGCCAGGATACGAATACAAAGAAACGATTGCCACTGGGGGAAGAGCGGGTGTGGCGGGCGGTTTTACAACCTTGGCCTGTATGCCCAACACGAATCCCCCCAATGACTGCCGATCTGTCACCGAATTTATCTTGGAGCAGGCCAAGGAGGTCGATCTTTGCCGGGTTCTCCCTGTTGCGGCGATTACAAAGGGGCAGAAAGGAGAGACTTTGACTGAGTTCGGTGATCTCAGAGAAGCAGGTGCAGTTGCCCTGTCTGACGATGGGTTTTCCGTCAAAAACAGTGAACTAATGAGGCGGGCCCTTGAATATGCCAAGTATCACGGTCTGACGGTTATCTCCCATTGTGAAGAAGCCGACCTATCAAGGGGTGGGGTCATGCATGAAGGGGTCATTTCAACCCAGATTGGCCTGCCGGGGATCCCTTCCGCCAGTGAAGAGATTATGGTCTACCGGGATATATGTCTTGCAAAGTTGACAAAGTGTCCGGTCCACATAGCACATGTGAGCACTGCTGGATCGGTTGAGCTGATTAGGAGAGCGAAGGAGGAAGGGGTGCCGGTTTCGGCAGAGACCGCCCCCCACTATTTCACACTGGATCATCGTGCGGTCGCAGGATATAATACCCATGCCAAAGTAAATCCCCCGTTAAGGACTCCGGAGGATGTTCAGGCGATCAAGGAAGGCCTTTCCATGGGTGTTATTGACGTGATCGCAACGGACCATGCGCCCCACAGTACCTTGGAGAAGGAGTTGGAGTTTGATAAGGCCGCCTTTGGAATGATCGGCTTGTCAACGGCTTTACCCTTGACCTTGGAATTGGTCAGAGAGGGGGTATTGGGATTGGCGGAGGCCGTCAAGAAATTGTCCTATAATCCTGCCTCTGTACTTGGGGTAGAGGCAGGTCATTTGAAGGAAGGCAGTACGGCCGACCTTTCATTGATAGATCCAGAATATGAATATGTCTTCGGCGAGGCGGATATCCTTTCAAAGAGCAAGAATTCTCCGTTTGTCGGGAAGAGTTTAAGAGGGCGAAATGAATTGACGATGATTGGAGGGAAGGTTGTCTGGGAAAGAGAGACATAGCATTCTTGTTGTCGATGATGAAAAGAGTATGCGAGAGTTCTTGGAGATCATGTTGACAAAGGAAGGGTACAAGGTCACACTTGCAGAAAGCGGGGAAAAGGCATTCCGAATCTTGGACAAGGAAACCTTTGATCTGATTATCAGCGACATCCGCATGAAGGATATTGACGGAATCGGTGTTTTGAAAAAAGCCAAGGCCGAAGTCCCGGATACCGTCGTCATCCTGATCTCGGCCTTTGCCACTGCCCAGACCGCTGTGGAGGCTATGAAGGAGGGAGCCTACGACTATTTACCAAAGCCTTTCAAGGTAAATGATTTGAAGGGAATAATCAGAGATGCCCTCAAGTCGAGACGGTTATCTGCTGGAGAAGGGGAAGAGGAGCCCTCTAAGGATCGCTATCACTTTGACTGTCTCGTTGGAGACAGCCCTCAAATGAGGAAGGTCTACGACCTCATGAAACGGGTTTCACAGACCAAGAGCAATATCCTTGTGTCAGGTGAAAGCGGAACCGGAAAAGAACTGGTGGCAAGGGCTATCCATGCGTTAAGCGATAGAAATGATAGGCCTTTTGTGGTCATAAACTGCGCAGGGATGCCGGAAAGCCTGATTGAGAGCGAACTGTTCGGTTACAAGAAAGGGGCCTTTACAGGGGCTTCCACCGATAAGGAAGGCCTGTTTGGGGTGGCAGATGGTGGAACGGTTTTTCTGGACGAGGTGGGGGAACTGTCCCCGACCATTCAGGTCAAACTTCTCAGGGTTATTCAGGGGAGGACCTTTACGGCAGTCGGGGATACCGAAGAAAAGAGCGTTGATGTCAGATTGATATCGGCTACCAACAAGGACCTGGAAAAAGAGGTTATAGAAAAGAATTTCAGAGAAGATCTCTATTTCAGGATCAACGTGATACATATTGCCATACCGCCTTTGAGGGAAAGGGTTGGAGATTTACCGCTTCTGGCCCAGCATTTTCTAGAGAAATTTTCGAGGGATCTTGGGAAGGACATCAAAAAGGTCTCTGCCTATGCCATGGACCTCCTTGGGCAATATTATTTTCCCGGGAATGTGCGAGAACTGGAAAACATCATTGAACGAAGCGTTGCCCTTGAGACCTCTAATATTGTTTTGCCCGAAAGCCTCACCCTTTCCAACTTCAGAGGAAAGGGAATAGGACAAAGGAGGCGAAAGCACGACCTGCGGCCCGACGGCATTAAACTTGATGAGGTCCTGGCTCAGACGGAGAAGAACTGTATCGTTGAAGCCTTGGAAATGGCCCATGGATCAAATCAAAAGGCCGCGGAGCTTTTGGACATCAGCATGAGGTCCATGAGATACAGACTTGAAAAGTTGGGTTTGACTGAAAAGAAATAACCCCGGTTATCTTTGCCCGCAAAGTTTTTTCCCGGCCTGTGCAAGCGGCCCGGCTGCAAGCTTTGCTCTTTTGGTCATCACGTCTGATAACAAGACAGTGCTTCTAAAGACTCATCATCTGGTTACGAATCAACACCATGTCTGAAGCCATAGGATTGAAGATTGACTATTGACGATTGAAAAGCGCCTGGAAAACCAGAGCATATAGTATCCAAAATACCGAAACACTATCTTAAGGACTACAAGATTTTGAAAGGAAGTTTTTATGGAAGATCGTCATGTCTCGACGCCGGCTTGTGCCTCTTGTGAGCAGGGAACGCAAAAGAAGATCTGTTATACTGAAGAGGGGTTGGGCTCAAAAGGGTGTCCCACTTTGATTAACAAGGAAGTCTTGGTGGAGGCCAACGATGAATATGGGGTGCCTGAAATAAAAGAGTTCGCCAGACAGAGTTCCATCCAGGAGGCCGAGTGTTATGCCAATCGAGACCAGAGGCCTTACGTGATACAGCCGACAAAGACCCGTATTGTGGAGATTTGTGAGTTTGCCCAAAGGATGGGCTACAGACGCCTTGGGCTCGCGTTTTGCCTCGGTCTGGCGAGAGAGGCCAGCATCGTTGAGGAAGTCTTCCAGGCCCGCGGATTTGAAATGGTCTCTGTGGTCTGCAAGGCCGGGAGGACCCCCAAAGAAAAGATAGGAATTAAGGACGAGGAGAAGATCCATCAGGGCACTCAAGAAGCCATGTGTAACCCGATTTACCAGGCCAAGTTACTTAATCGTAAGGGCACCGAATTCAATGTCCTGCTGGGTCTGTGCGTGGGCCACGATTCCCTGTTCTTCAAGTATTCCCAGGCCCCCACCACGGTCTTGGCGGTCAAAGACCGAGTAACCGGGCACAATCCCATGGCGCCCATCTATCTCTCGGAGTCCTATTACCGAAAGATCAAGAGGGCAGGACTCTGAGGTCAAATTTCTTGACGACCTCTCCCATTGGCAGATAAAATCAGCGGCCTGACATAACAAACGAAATACTGAGGGATTCTTAAGATGGAGGTGACCATGTTTCGAGTATGTTTATGGGTCCTTTTTCTCGTTGTGGTACCTGCCTTTCAAGGCTGTGGAGCCCTGGAGTTTTTTCAGGGCGACTCAGAGGAAGGGGCTAAGGAAACAGCATCAAGCAAGGAACAAGTCTCCAAAGAGATAACTAGGCTGAAGAATGAAAATATAGACTTGAAAAAAAAGGTGGATGCCCTAAAAAAAGAAAATGAAGGGACCAGGGAAAATACCCTGAACGAAATTGCTAAGGCGGAGGGTAAGAGCGGGGTACTAAAGGAAGAATTAAAGAATTTAAGAGAAGAAAACCGTAAGATTGAGAACGAAAACAGACGACTCAAAGAAAGGTTAGAAAAGTTTGAACAAAAAGGGGATCTGCGGGCACTAAAGATCAAGGTGCTCAGTGGAGACGGTAGTTTGGACTCTGCCAAACGGATGTCAAAACGGCTAATAGGGATGGATTATGAGGTAAGGCTGATTGGGTTTGCCCCTCGATCAAATTTCAAGAAAAGCACAGTATACTTTGCACCTAAATTTGAAAAGGAGGGCAGGGCCCTTGTGTCTCATCTCGGAGCCGATACAGCCCTGAAACCTTTGACCTGGTCTTCCGTTTTTGACCTCATCGTCGTTGCGGTTAAGAATCCATAAAGGTGCAATATCTGAGACTCAATGTAAGTCCTCAGAAGTCTGAGACCCCCCGGTGGTTATCCATTTCTTGAAGGCGCTCTCTAAACCGACAGGAGGAGCGTGACACCCGAACCCCACTACAGGAATCCTATTATTTCTCTCGGACTTATTGAGAAGTTACACTAACCGTGGGCCCAGGAGGATATGATAAGGGTGGTGCCAGATCATGAAGATGGATATGCACTACTACGGCGTGTATGGCCTGGCTCGCATGGCAGGAATTGGCCCCCGAGCAGCCAGGATTATTGCTTATGCCTCCCAGTATGTGGATGATTCGGTGAGTAGGGAAGAACGGATGAATCCTTTGGGGGGCAGGCTCAAAGTCCTTGACAGAGGCGCCTTAATGAACGAAATTGTACCGGTGTTGAGCGAATGAATGGTTACGGTTTAGGGCGTGCGGGTTCTTCATATCGGGAAATATTACCCTCCCTATCAGGGGGGAATGGAAAACTTTTTGAGGGATCTTCTTCATGCCCTCCAAAAAGAGGGCGTTTCTGCCTCCGCCTTAGTCCATCACCACGTCTTGGGAGAACCCTTTTCTCGTGAAAGGGAAAATGGCATCACCCTGTTTCGGGCCCCTTTAAAGGGCCGGGTCTTGTACGCCCCGATAAGTCCTTCCTTCCCCCGTCTCCTCCGGCAGTCCATAAGATCCATTCGTCCCCACCTCCTCCATTTCCACCTCCCCAATCTTTCAGCCTTCTGGGGGCTGTTCATTTGTGAAGTGCGAGCTATCCCCTGGGTTATTCAATGGCAATCGGACGTGGTTGCCTCGAAAATCGATCGCAGAATGGCCCTCGCATACGGGTTATATCGGCCTTTTGAGCAATATCTCTTGAAGTATTCACGGGCAATTGTGGCCACATCCAGGCCTTATCTGCGTACCAGCAAGGCCCTGGCTCCCTTTGTGCGTAAATGCCATGTGGTTCCACTTGGGTTAGACCCCATGCGGCTGAAGATGCCGGGTCAAGATTTGAACAAGTGGGCCGAGATGAAATGGGCTAAGGGAAGTCCAAGGATCCTTGCCATCGGCAGGCTGACTTACTACAAAGGGCATGAGGTCTTGATTCGGGCCGCGGCTCATGTCCCGGATGTCAGGGTGTTCATTGTGGGAGAGGGAGAGCACGGGCCTCGTCTCGAACGGCTCGTGAAGGATCTGGGACTCCGAGAGCGGGTGAGACTTCTGGGGTTTATGGAGGAATCGAGGCTTCATGCCCTCCTGGCCACCTGTGATTGCCTTTGTCTGCCATCCATAGAACGTACGGAGGCATTTGGTCTAGTCCTCCTCGAGGCGATGCATTATGCCAGGCCTGTAGTGGCCAGTGATGTGCCGGGGTCGGGGATCGGCTGGGTTGTAAGGCATGGGGAGACCGGGCTTTTGGTCCGCCCGGGAGATCCCCAAGAACTTGCCAAGGCATTGGCGGTAATGGGTGAGATATCTGGATTGAGGGAAGGCATGGGGCGGGCGGCAAAAGAGCGATTTGATGAGATCTTTCACATTGATCAAGTGGCTCGAGAGATGGCGGTCCTTTACCAGAACATTTTGTGAAATTAGGCTGGATGCCAACATAACAAAAAATTCCTGGTCGGCGTTCGAGGGGCCGGTGGCCGGGTCGGGGCGGGATACCTGGGCTATCTTCGGTTTTTGATTCGACTTCTTGGCAATAATGTAGTATATTTTCGCCGTTTCTTTGAAGATATTTTTTCAGTGATAATGGCCCATTATCGGCGCCGGCCCTGAAATGACAAATTCCCTTCCACAAAAACGGAGTAGGGGACCCCTTGTTGTACTGATTCCCGCCTTGAACGAAGCGTCCACCATAGGACGTGTTGTTGGGGAGGTGAAGGCGGAACTCGACTGCGAGGTGGTCGTAATAGATGATGCGAGTACGGACAGGACCGCGGAGGAGGCACGGATAGCGGGGGCAACCGTATTGCCCCTCAGATTGTCGATAGGTGCGTGGGGGGCCATCCGCACGGGTATGTGTTACGCCTTCAAGCATGGCTATCATGTGGCGGTTACCATGGATGGAGATGGTCAGCACCTTGCAAGCTCCATCCAATCCGTCATAAAGCCGATTGAATCGGAACATGCAGACGTTGTCATCGGAGCGTGTGTCGAGCGGGGTAACCTAGCCAGAAGAGTTGCTTGGGCCGTCCTGCGTAAGCTTACTTCGCTTAGAGTGGAAGACTTGACGTCAGGACTTCGGGCGTATAATCGGGCTGCGATATCCGAACTCACTTCATCGGATACTACCCTCTTTGACTACCAAGACATAGTGGTGCTGGTCTATCTTCAAAAGGGGGGGCTTAAGATAGCAGAGACTCCTGTAGAGATGTGTTCCAGGATATCGGGGCATTCCAGGATCTTTCATTCATGGCTAGCCGTCTTACGGTATCTGTTGGTTACGAGTGTTTTGTGTTTGTCCAGACCAAAATTCATGCCGTAGAAATGCATTGTGTGGATCAGACCCTCTGGGGAGACCATGGGTATTTCATATAATTTGACATCTTTGGTGATCGGTATCGTGGTAGCAGTTGTGATACTGCTGCTGGTGCGAAAAGACTTGATGCATAGCAGGTATTCCCTGTGGTGGCTTCTGATGGCCCTGGGAATTGTTGTATTCGGATGCTTTCCGAGGCTGGTGGATAAGATTGGGGGTAAGCTGGGTGTGCACTATGGCCCGATCTTGCTTATCGTGGTTGGGATGGCCCTGATCTTGATCAAGATGCTGACGATGGATATTGAGCGCTCCAGTCAGGAACGCAGACTTCGGTTACTCGTTCAGAGGCTCGCCATCCTGGAAGGCGAAAGCCAAACCAATCCAGGGAAAGAGGAAGAGATCTAAGACACCAGGAGAGATCAACACCTCCTGCAGGTGGTTTTGAGGGGAATTTCATTGACACCTTGGTTTTGTGGTGATATATAAAAAGGCTTTTGAGCAGATAGCTCCTTGTCCCCTGGGGCAGCTTGGTGACAAGTTGCGCCCATCTTCAGCTTGCTTTGGGGGGCCAAGATCCTGATCAGGAAAAGGCCGGAAGGAGAAGAATCGAGATATGCGATACTATGAGACGCTTTATATTGTCAACCCTAATTTGGCAGATGAAGATTACAAAGAGGTCGTGGCCAAGTTTAGCGGTCTTGTTGAAAAGAATGAAGGGGTGGTCACAAAGGCAGATGAGTGGGGAAAGAAATCCCTGGCTTATACCGTAAAGAAGCATGATAAAGGCTATTATGTGCTCTTGCAGTACTGCGGTGAGCCTGGCATTACGGATCGACTTAAGAGGGATCTGAAATTGGACGACAGGGTCCTGAAATACCAGACCATCAAGCTGAGTGACCATGTGGACCCGGAGGCCATAAAAGCTGAGGCCAGGCGAGAGGTGGCCAAAACGGACGAAACCCCGACGACCTCGGAGGAAATAAACCCTAAAGAAGAGGAAATGACAGAAAAAGACCAAGAGGGTGAAAATGCCATATCAGAATCGTAGAACACCAAATGACAAAAGTAGGTTCCGAAAGACATATCATAGAAGAAAAATATGTAGATTTTGTGCGGATAGCACCCTGGTGATAGATTACAAAGAAATTCAGGTCCTCAGATATTTCACAACAGAAAGGGGTAAGATTACGCCGCGGAGAATTTCAGGTAACTGCGCCAAGCACCAGCGCATATTAACTTTGGCCCTCAAGAGGGCTAGAAATATGGCTCTGATGCCATTCACTACATCTGTTGTGAGGTAAAC
Source organism: Desulfobacteraceae bacterium (assembly GCA_013203065.1). The sequence continues at coordinate 24,035 of JABMQV010000246.1, forward strand.
CCAAATCCCTTAGAATGTCTCAGACGTTCACTCTCTTGAGTGTTTTGGGGATTTGCCACTCCTGAAATCCCATGAAATTAAAAGACCTACTCGGGTGTGTGGGCTGGGCGGCTTTTTTTCTCTTGGCCTCCGCGTGGATCCCCTTATTTGGCCCCTTTCTTAGCCTCTTAGCCCCTTTGCCATTTCTTTATTATTCGACGAAGTTGGGCCTCTATCAGGGGATAAAGCTTGCCGTTGCGGCAATGCTCAGCGTCGGCCTTTTTGCCAAGCTGGCAGGGTACCCACAGGTCATCCTTTTTGGAACAGAGTTTAGTCTCTTGGGGATCGCCCTTTCCGAATTGATGAGAAGGCGGTTTTCCCTGGGGCAGACAATTTTCCTTGCCACTGCCTTCATGCTGATTCTGGGCTTCTGTTTTCTCGTTCTTGTTGCCCTTTCAGAAAACGCGGGTCCCTTTGAGATGATCTCAAAATACCTGCAGGGCCATTTGAAGGAGACCATCACCGCCTATGAAGAAACCGGGATCGCAAAGGAAAACGCACTTGAAATCGAGGCATACGCAAAGGCCTTTCTAGATACCATTTCCAAGATCTATCCGTCCCTTATGATTGTCGGTACCGGATTTGCGGTCTGGCTCAATATTGTCTTGGCAAGGCCCTTGTTCAAGAGGGGACATCTTGAGTATCCCAACTTCGTTCCTATGGACCGTTGGCAGGCGCCGGACGCTTTGGTGTGGGGGGTGATCGTTTCAGGTTTTGCTTTATTTTTCTCATCGGGGGGTATAAGATTAGTCGCGATCAATGTGTTGATCGTCATAATGGCGGCCTACCTTTTTCACGGGCTATCAATCATATTGTTTTTCCTGAACAAATATAATGTCCCCTCATGGATGAGGATAGGTATCTATTTCTTGATTATTATTCAGCAGCTCTTCCTGGCAGTCTTGGCCCTTGCCGGACTTTTCGATCAGTGGATCGATTTCAGGAAGATCCACAGGAGAGTGGAAGGCTGATATCGGCTATGGAGGAAGTAGTATGAAAGTCATTTTGAGACAGGATGTGGATGAATTGGGCCTGGAGGGAGATATCGTGGATGTGACCAAGGGTTATGCTCGTAATTATCTGATCCCAAAGAGCATTGCCGTTGAAGCCACTCCGCAAAACATAAAGACCTTTCAATTGCAGAACAAGAAGATTGAGGCCAGGAGGCTAAAGGCACAGGAACAGGCTGAAAGGTTAAGGGAAAAGATGGAGGGGCTCGTTATCACCTTCTTGCACAAGGCAGGTGAAGAGGGAAAATTATACGGTTCTGTCACCGGCATGGACATCGCCTCACAACTGGAAACCCAGGGTATTGTCGTTGATCGGAGAAAGGTGGTTCTGGAAAAGCCCATAAAGGTCTTGGGTGAATTTCAGGTCCCGGTCAAGATCTATCCCGGTGTTACAGGTTCTCTAAAGGTGATAGTGAACCCTGAAACACCAAAAGAGGAGTAGCCTTTTTCGATGCAGCAGGCCAGGGGAAAAAAAGGACCTTCCTACTTGAAGGTCCCTCCTCATAATATCGAGGCGGAACAGGCCATCCTGGGCGGCATTTTGATGAATAATGACGCCATAAACCAGGTTATGGATCTTCTGTCGCCCGATGACTTTTACCGCGAAGCCAATGAGGCCCTTTTTGAGGGGATGGTCCAGTTATACGGTAATGACGAACCGATCGATATCATCACCCTTTCCACCTCTCTTGGAAAGAAAAATCTCTTGGAAAGGGTGGGAGGAACAGAGTATTTGGCTTCGCTGGTAGATGCTGTTTCCACCTCTGCAGGAATCGTTTATCATGGAGAGATCGTCAAGGGGTTGTCCGTTAGAAGGAAGCTCATCAGCCAGTGTTCGGCCATTTCCGAGGCCTGTTTTCGGGGTCAGGAAGAGACCGAGGATCTCCTTGATATGGCTGAGCAGTCTATCTTTAATGTTGCCGAGGAACAGGTCAGAGAAGGCTTTCATGGTCTAAATGAGGTTATTGCAGACAGTTTTAAGCAGTTGGAGAAGGCAGCCCAGTTTGAGGGATATGTCACCGGTGTCCCCACGGGTTTTGACGACCTTGACCGCCTGACAACGGGCCTTCAGCCCTCCGACCTCATCATCATTGCGGGCAGGCCCAGTATGGGAAAGACGGCGCTGGCCCTGAATATCGGGTACAATGCGGCCCGGACGACCAAGAAAGGAGTCGCAGTTTTTTCTCTGGAGATGTCTAAATCGCAGCTGGGTATCAGGTTGTTGGGATTTGATTCCGGCATAAATTCCACCAAGTTGAGGACCGGGTTCATACGGGATCACGAATGGGGATCGTTGACCGAATCGGCCAATCGCCTGTCAGAACTACCGATCTTTATTGATGACAGCTCTGCCATCAGCGTCCTGGAAATGAAGGCCAAGTGCAGGAGATTGAAGAAAAAGAACGACCTGGTCCTTGTTATCGTTGATTATCTGCAATTGATCCAGGGCCGGAGATCCGCCGAGTCCCGACAACTGGAGATATCGGAGATTTCAAGGGCCTTGAAGGCCCTGGCAAAGGACCTCAATGTGCCGGTTGTGGCCCTCTCCCAGCTAAACAGGAAAGTTGAAGACCGGCCAAACAAAAAGCCCCAGCTGGCAGATCTGAGGGAGAGCGGTGCCATTGAACAGGATGCGGATGTGATCGCCTTTATTTACAGGGACGAGGTCTACCACCCCGATTCGACAGAAAACCGCAATGTTGCTGACATCAATGTGGCAAAACAGAGAAATGGACCCACCGGTTTTCTAAAGCTGACCTTTTTGAA
>JABMQV010000247.1 GCA_013203065.1 Desulfobacteraceae bacterium
CTTTCCAGGTCCAGGTAATGCTGATAATCCTTCGCGTTCCCCGAGTACAGGCATTTACAGTAGGTCGCATCCGAATACACGTAATACACTTTTCCATGCCGCCGGTGGCGGCTGAACTTTCCCTGGGAAAGGGTGTTCAGATGTGCCAGCCTCTCCGGGGTATCCGCGACCTGCTTTCTGAAACCTGCCTTCGTGAGCAGTCCTTCCACGTCGCTTACTTCGTTCTTTTGAAGTGCCGCACACCCGCCTAAAACCATACCCAAGACTACAAAAACCACCGCAGTGTTTAACCAACCCTTTCTCCTTTTCATAATGAAATCTCTCCTTTCATCATTTTCTGGATAGAATTGACAGGATCACACCACAGAAAACATCTTGACCATTCTGTATACCCCGATATTGAAAACTCACCGGCGTTCAAAAATCTCTCGTCCTCCCGATTATTTACCAAGAACCACATTACTTGGATGGCTCTTACTGCAACATCGGGGCCCAGATGGAGAGACTTTATCATGCGCTCATACGTCGAAAACCGTATATCGGCCAAAGGGCACAAAAGCGACTCTGGCATTGTCTCCGTGCTTTACCATTGCTTCATTTAATGCCTCTTCCAGGGAAGTTCCAACACTGAGGCCCACATCACTTGCCATGTCAATGTTTTCGGGCTGTGTAATGATCTTGATCTCCCGGTCCAGCATGCTTCTGAAAATGGGGTACCAGATACACCCGGCCCAAAGTTCCCTCTCCTTCACATAGAAGGATTTTAAGGCCTTTTCGTGGTTCTCCGGAGAAGGAGGCATAAAATCCTTCATAAGGTCCATCAGGGCAAACCCGGGCCAGTCGTGGTAACCGGGACAAGGGCTGCTGAAGATGATGGTACCTCCTTCTTTGCAGATTTGAAGACAGTTCACAACGGCCCAGCCCGTATGGAAGAAGAGGTGGTTTGTGGGGGCCGTGGAACCGGCGATCACGATATCAAATTCCCCTAGGTCTCTGGCGTCAAACCTGTAAATGGTATCGTAGAACTTGACGGCCTCCTTGTGTGAGGCCACAGGTTCACCGGCATTAATGTAGATGATATCCCAATTATTGGCCACGATCACGTTGATGCCCATATCCACGCCGACCATTTCCAAGGCTTCGTACTTGTCCAGCTGCATCCTGCAATCATTGTTCCCGGGGATACAGTCGGGTGCTACGCTCATCACATGGTTTATCTCTGTGGTCTCGTTCCCCGTAACGGCCGGTAGGATCATTCCTGACCCGCCATACCCCCACAGGGTGGCCTGTGTGGTACTGATGGTTATGATGACATCAGCCTCGGAAACCGATTTCAAGACCCAAAGAGGGGTTCCCGAGGACGTGATACCCTGGAAGCTATAGTTTTCGGGTTGGGATACGTCGTTACATTCGATGGATATCCCCATCTCCACCACATCTTTACCAAGTTTTTCTTCGATTTCTTCCGGTGAAAGGGCGGGGACTTTTCCGCACCCGATTGCAACAGAGACTTGGGCCCCCGCATCCTTTGCCCTTTCCAGAAGCGGCTTGAGGAGTGTCGTGGCCGGTGCAGCCCTGAATTGGTTTTCGGTGATAAATGTCACCTTTACGCCCGGACCCACCAGCTCCGAGAATTTTTTCCCCTTGACCGGGCTTTCAACGGCCTTCAGAAGCGCATCCTCCAGGTCATCAATTCCCTTTGGTTCCTGTGGGACAAAGTTTTTTACGAGGTTTTTGTCTGGAATCTCCAGGTCCAAGGTGACGCCTGTTTGTTCGGCGGTCTCAAAAGGGACTTGAATGTTTGCCATAATGTCTCTTTCCTTTCTTTGTTAAGGGTTCACTGTAAGCCTATCTCTAATTTGCTATCGTCCTTAAGATAATGTTTTTGGTATTTGGATACCAGATGCCTTGGCTTTTCAGGCGCTTTTCAATCGACAATCGCCAATAGTCAATCTTCAATCCTATCGTTCCACGGTTTCAGCTGAAAAAACATCCCACATCGCCGATGCGGTCCACCGTCAGGTAGATAGAGTCTCCCGCTTCAACCGGCACGGCTGCCGTTGGGGTTCCGGAAAGAATAACTTCTCCAGCCTTTAAGGGGATTCCGTAATCGGACAACCGATTTGCCAGCCATGCCACCGATTGTACCGGGTTGCCAAGGACGGCAGCGCCTGCCCCGGCACCGACCATTTGCCCATTCTTGGTCATCACAAATCCGACACGCCGCAGGTCCAGGTCAGCCAGGGGAATCAGTTTTGACCCCAAAACAAACCCGGCGCTCGAAGCGTTGTCTGCAATGGAATCCTGGATCTTTATCCGCCAGTCCCGGATTCGGCTGTCAATGATCTCCAGCGACGCCATGACCCCTGCGGTCGATCGGAGGACATCAACGGGCGTGATGCCAGGGCCAATCAGATCCCTTTCCAGTACAAAAGCGATTTCGCCTTCAATTCGAGGCTGGAGAAGACGCGAAGCATTTAGCCCCATCCCTTCATAAACAAACATATCATCCAGGAGATGTCCATAGTCTGGCTCGTCCACACCCAGCATTTCCTGCATTGCCGGACTGGTAAGACCAATCTTTTTGCCTACCACCTTGCGGCCTTCGGATAATCGCGCTTCCACCGTGAGGAGTTGGATTCGGTAAGCTTCCTGGATGCTAATTTCGGGGTATTCTTCGGTAACAGGTTTAATGGGCGTTCTGTCCCTGCACGCCGTCAGTAAGCCCTGGGCCACCCCGGACAGTTCTTTATCACTAAGCGCCATGTTCGATCTCCTTTGTTTTGTGTCTGACTCGGACCTGATCGTCCCAGCTTCGATCAAGAAATTTCTTTCTAAGCGCATTGGCCAACTGTCGAGCCAGATCCTGTTTGTCCCAATTGGCCTGCACCCCTTCCTTAAGGACCGGCCAAGCCAGTCTGACTTCATCATGCGGGCCGGGGAGGCAAACAATGCGCGTCTGCCCGTACTGCCCCACACCAATTCGAATGCCATCCTTTTTGTGCCTGCCCTGTCCCTGTCGAAACTTGAGTATATAAGGCATTTTTGCTTGAGGATCAATCTTGTTTAAGGCCTCCAGGGTCTGGTCCTTGCCCTCCGCACCAATGCCACCCGTGCTGATCAGGAGTCCGTAACCCTCTTCCGCCCCTCTTTGAAAAGCCCTGGCAATGGTGTCAGCACTATCTTTCAGAATCGGCCCTTTATCCGCCTGATACTTGATTGCAGAGAGCGACTCCAGGAGAAAAGGGGTGTTGGTATCACGGATTTGTCCTTTGAGGACTTCCCGTCCCGTGGAAAATACCATGGACCGCTTTCGAATGCGATCGGCAATCTGAGTCCCGAGAGCCTGCGATCTCTCCAGCAACTCCCGGCCCATTTCTTCATCAAGGCTGATCAATCCCAGTATGCCCTCGGAATGTACCTCGGTTTGATCCGTGATGCCCACCCCCTGGACCTCGGCCAGCTTGGAAAGCAGCCTTTTCCTGCGGGCCACTATCTGTTCCGCCCGGACGGTTGGAACCAGAATGTCCAGGGTCAACCGACCTTCCATGGCGTCGGTTACCATGATCTCGTCGGGATTGAGGCCCAGGGCCCCGGCAACGGCGAGGGCGCAGGCCCCCAGATCAGCCCCCATCAATTTCACCGGAGAGATCCACAATTCTGTTTTTTCGAGCAACCGGTATTCCATGTACTATCTAATCCACCTTGATGACATCAAAACGCATGGGGAGGCATGGGGCGTCCAGGACGGCATAACCGATATCCACTGCGTCAAGATCCATCTTAGCGATGGTGTCAAGGTCCTCCAGCGCTATATTCCCGGCAAAGGCTATTTCCACCCGGGAACGTAGCCCATGGTTGAGTAATGCCCCGATGACCCGGGAGAGGTGCTCCTGTTGGCCGGTGTCTACCATGACCAGTCGGGCCCCGGCTCGCGCAGCTGCAACCGCCTCCTCCTCCACAGGTCCCGTTTCGCCGCGAACCTGCACCACGATCTCCAGGCCAAGTGAAATAACACTCTGAACCGCCCGGGTTACACCGCTCAGGATGCGGACATAATTCTTATCAAGATACACGAAGGGACCTTCCAAAATACGCTGATCCATACCACCGTGGCAAACCGCCTCACGAATCAGATCTTTTATCTCCAGAGGCATCTTCTTCCATCCTCCGGAAACCACCCGGCATCTGGAGTTGACGCGCTTTTTCGCCTGGTGCGCTGCGGTTGCAATCCCCGAAGATTTGGAAAGGGCACCTATCATCTGCTCTTCCGCCATGGCTATTTGAACCGGGTTTCCCATGACCCGGGCGATCTCCTGCCCCCCATGGATTGCGTCTCCCTCGGAAAAAGTCGTGGAGAAGCTCAGACCCAACGATTCCATAATACTGCGGCCGCGATTGATGCCGCTTAGCACGCCTTCAGCTTCAGCCACCAGAGCGGCTGTGACGGAACGATCCAAATGGTTCGAGAATATGTTTTCGCGAATATCCGCCAAGGGATTCAAAGGCATCTCTCAAGGAATCGTTCCCAGTAAGCTGACATCGATATCTCTCTGATCCAGCCACTTGGGTATAAGCGTAGTCTCTACGCGGTCACAGACCGAAGGTGCGACTTTTAGCAGATGTTCAGCCAGGGATGAACTCACATTAAGGCCGCCCATGGCTCCGTCAAATATGATGACCTTGTCAGTTCCCGTAGACTCGTAGGCAAATGCCATGGCGGTGTCGAGATCCCTGGCAAGAAGGGCGTGTTTCATATAATTGAGATTCATGGGGTCCCGATCAAAATGTTTTGCCTGTTCTTCTCCCACGACGATGGTGGGTGTTTGCTCGGCAAAAAAGACTGCCGGATAACCGGTCCAGGCGTAATTGTGCACCACCATTTTGATGGCAGGGTTTACGGGTGGAATTTCCGGTATTAAAGGCCGGCCGCGATCGTCATAAAAGGTTTCCGTGTACCATGTGTAGGGTGGCAAGGGGTTATCCAGGTCAAAGAGATCGATGTTTGCGTTTATCATGTTGGCATAGATAACTCCGGCAGCGAACACGTAAGGCACAGGGCAAGGGAAATCCAGGATAGCAATACAGTCATCGATCTCACCAAAAAGACTGATAATTTTCCCATAATATTTCATTCCACCCACGGTGGTTCGATCGTTGAGGGCGTAGAGGTCGTTGTCGGCGTCAACGTTCACCACACCCTGGGGAGACATGATCATAAAAACGGAAAATCCGTACTTATCCTGGACAAAGTCGGACTCAAAGATGGACCGGGCTACAAAATTGGCACCCCTTGGACCCAAATTCATGTGATAAGTGGAGCGGGTTTCACACCGCGCATAGCTCATCCCGAACGGTTTCACCGCCCGATCAACCTGTCTGTGGAAGTGGACCTCCCGGACATCACTGTTGTGTGCATGGATGATCACATCCCCGTCATATGCCTTTCGAAGTCCAAAGAGGGTTCCCAGTTTGGTCTCGATGGGAATCCCTGCATCGATGGGGGCAATACCCAGTGCCTTTCCTTCAAAGTATTCATCCAGACCGTGGGCCTTTATATACTCTTCGGTCTCTCGAAAACGCATGCCCAGGCCTGCCCGCAATCGGACTTCTCTGGCTCCGGTTTCCCTCTCCACCACGTCTTTTATGGTTCGAAGCATCTCGGCATAAGGTTCACCCCCGAGAAAGGTAAACCCGTGATGGGAGGCCAATATGTTTACCTTGTGACCCGGTTTGATCTTTGAAAAGTCCACAGCGGCCAAAGCCCGTTCCGTTTCCTCTTTAATGACCGACGGTCCCCGGCCATTGGGATAAATGACCGAGGGCAGATCCGGAATAAGCTCCTTTAGTAATACGCTCGTCATCCCTTCAAGATCCGCACCTCTCTTGACAATATACTTGGGATCTAGGCCATACTGGGAATGGCGAGGTGCGGCCGGATTTATGGGTGCTCCACTCATTGCTTTTACCTCCTTGCCCGTTTATTACAAATGTTCATGGCTCAACCGGGGCATTGATGATGCGATCAAAGAGTTGTCGGTCTTCCTCAAACCGGAAGACCGGGAAATCCTCTTTGAGCTTGGAAGGGACCTCCCAGACGGTGATGGTCCTGCCATACCACTGGAAACTTTGTTTCCTGCGTTCAAAACTCAGACCCGCAGACTCGAGAAAACGCAGGATAGGCTGATTGCACTCGATGCCGCACCCGGCCCCTACGCCGGTGGCCAGAACCAAGGCATCGGGTGTCTTGGCACCCGATAGAATGGCCGCAGCCAGCTCCTCGGCCCTGCTTCCGGAACAATAACAGACCAGCTGTTTTGGATGGAAACGAGCCTTCCTGCACAAGGCCTCAATTTCGTTGTAATCAAATTGAGAGACATCGGTGCCGATGGTATAGGGGTCGCACGGTTTCATCTCAACGGCATGCTCCGGGCATCGCTGTTCACAGTTCCAGCACCCAACACACCTCTTATGGTTTATCTCCACTTTAAATTTTTTCTCCCGCTTGCTTACCGTAATCGCGTAAACAGGACACACCATCTCGCAGGTCTTGCACCCTTTGCAAAGGTCCTCGTTTACACTGGCATGAACATCCACCACTTTCATGTCTGAC
>JABMQV010000248.1 GCA_013203065.1 Desulfobacteraceae bacterium
CTTTTGAACAAAATGACTGTATCGGGTATAGCTTGTTGTTATTTGTTTCCCTTTGTCCCTGCCCAGTTAAAAACGAAGTCTATTTATCCGGGGTCAAAGGAAAACAAATCAAACAGTAAACTCTGCGTCCTTTGCGTCTCCGCGGTGAGTATTGTTTTGTCAAGCCCCCTTTTTAACGGAGAATGATGATGGAATATACGGTAAAAATCTTCCCCGATCCGGAAGGAGATGGGGACTATATTGCCGAGGTCGAAGAACTGAAGGGATGTTCTGCTTTTGGTGAAACTCCGGAAGCGGCTTTGAAGGAAATTGAAACGGCTATGGCGCTGTGGGTTCAGACAGCGAAGAAACATGGGAAGCCAATACCGGCGCCCAAAGGGAAAAGACCTCAAGAACCAAAAAAACGTTTCAACGTGATGTTTCCTGAATCGCTTTTAAAAAATGTAGATGAATACCGTGGAAGACACGGAATGAAACGGTCAGAACTCTTGGCGGTTGCTGCTGAAAAATTCATTTCATCGTCTTAATAAAACGAATGTGTGTAAATTGTTCGCAGACCACGAACTGGCGACCCAATGAATGATACCCCCTTATATAACAGCCGCATCATAAAGACCTTTTTGGAATATCTGAAGAAGAACTATCCGGAGGTCAATATCAATTCAATTTTGGACCATGCCGGAATGGCCGCCTATGAAGTGGAGGATGAAGGTCATTGGTTCACACAGGACCAAGTGGACGGTTTTTATGAAATCCTGTCACGGAAGACCGGATCACGAACCATCGCCCGGGACGCGGGGCGCTATGCCGCTTCCTCTCAAGCCTCGGGAACATTGCGTCAATACGCCTTGGGTTTTATGACGCCGGCCCTGGCATACGGCAGGTTTGAGAAGTTAAGCGCCAATGTGACCCGGGCCACCGCCTTCAAGACCCAAAGGCTTGCCGGCAACAAGGTGGAGATCACGGTCACTCCCAACCCGGGTGTGCGGGAAAAGCCCTATCAATGCGAGAACCGAATAGGTCTCCTGGAGTCTGTGGCCAAGGTCTTCACCAACAAATTTGCCAACATCGAACACCCGGAATGCCTTCACAAAGGCGCAGCGATTGGCCGTTATATTATCTCCTGGAAAACTCCCATTTCCCTGAAATGGAGGCTTTTGTTCAGGTTTTTCCTGATATTCGGTGTCCCGGCCCTGATTCTACTTTTCTTTATAGTGCCCATCTCCCCCTGGGCCGGCTTAATTTCCATCTGTTCCGTCCTTGCCGTAGGGCTTTGTCTACACGCCTCTCATCTCGAGAAAAAGGAGCTGACAGAGACTATCGAAACCCAGGGCGACGCCGCAAAACACCTCCTGGAGGAGATGAACATCCGTTACGACAATTCATTGCTTATCCAGGAGGTCGGTCAGGCTACCTCTGCCATTCTGGATATCGACTCCCTCATCAAAGAAGTGGTGGGTGTGATGGAGAAACGCCTGGATTTTGATCGCGGGATGATCATGCTTGCCAATAAGACAAAGGGCCGGCTTCATTACAGCGCCGGATACGGGTACGATGCCGAACAGGAGAGACTGTTGGAGCAGGCAGAATTTCACCTTGACAGGCCCGAGTCCAAGGGTCTGTTCGTATTGTCCTTTAAGGAGCAAGAACCCTACCTTGTAAATGACATCTCTGAAATCGAGGGCAATTTTTCAAAACGAAGCGTGGCATTGGCCCGGAAAATGGGGGTCAAGTCACTCATCTGTGTCCCGATTGTCTATGAAAAGGAATCCCTGGGCATATTGGCAGTGGATAATATCAAAACGAAGCGACCGCTTATGCGGAGCGACTTGAATCTCTTGATGGGACTGGCCTCCCAGACGGGCTCAAATATTATCGGGGCCATGTCGTATCAGAGACTCCGCGAGAGCGAGAAAAAATACCGAAATATCCTCGAGAGTATGGAAGAAGGATATTTTGAGATTGATCTGGCCGGAAATTTTAGCTTTTTTAATGATTCCCTGTGCAACATATCCGGATATTCCCGCCATGAACTTTTGGGGATGAATAACCGTGACTACACGGATGAGGAAACCGGGCGTAAGATGTATCAGGTATTCAATCAAATATACCAAACCGGAAAACCCGCGGAAATCATGGACTACAAGATTATCAGGAAAGATAGGGATACCAGAAATCTCGAGATGTCCGCCTCGTTGATGCACGACCTGGAGGGAAAACCAACCGGGTTCCGTGGTGTTGTGAGGGATGTGACGGAACGAAAACAGGCCGAGATGCTGAGGCAGGCCAAGTTAGCCGCCGAAACCGCAAACCGTGCCAAAAGCATCTTTCTGGCAAATATGAGCCACGAGATCAGGACACCCCTTAACGGAATCATCGGCATGGCAGAACTGATCAGCGCCACAGATCTTGATGAAAGACAGAAAGAGATCTTCAACACGATCCGTATAGAATCCAACTCTCTTCTCAACATTATAAATGATATCCTTGATTTTTCAAAGATAGAAGCCGGGATGTTTGAACTTGAGGAACTCCCCTTCAGTCTGATGGAGGTTATGGAGGATTTGGCCAACAGCATCGCACCAAGGGCGAATCAGAAGGGTCTTGAATTCATGTACCTTTTATCCCCGGAGATCCCGTCTCAATTGGTGGGAGACCCGGGCAGGCTGAGACAGATATTGGTAAATCTTGCGGGGAATGCCGTTAAATTCACCCATAAAGGAGAGGTCTATGTAAAGGGGGAGATGGCGGAAGATCTGGGGGAAGAAGTCAAGGTCCGTTTCTCGGTCAGAGACACGGGCATCGGCATACCACGGGAGAAGCAGCCAAAAATATTCGACAGCTTTACACAGGCAGACGACTCAACCAGCAGAAAATATGGTGGAACCGGGCTGGGGACCAGCATCGCAAAAGAATTGACAGAACTCATGGGAGGGGAAATAGGGCTGGAAAGTGAGGAGGGCAGGGGAAGCACTTTTTGGTTTACGGCCGTCCTTACCAAGCAGGACCCCCAAACGGCGGTCCTCGAAGAAAAAGACCCTGATTTGGGCCGCTTAAAGGTGCTCGTGGTGGATGACAACCCGACAAACCGATTTATTTTGGGGGAGTATCTGAGATCCTGGGGTTGTGTGGCTGTGGAGGCCGACAGCGCTAAAGCGGCACTGTCTCTTTTGCAGACCTCCGTTTCAGCAAAAGAATTTTTCGATCTGATTTTGACGGATATACAGATGCCCGAGATGACCGGACCTGCGCTTGTAAAGGAGATCAGAACAAAAGAGGCGCTAAAAGAAGTCCCAATTATACTGTTAACTTCCGGTGCCAGAATAAGAGCCGAAGAAGGTTCGCGGGATCTGGAAATTCAAGGCTTTCTCACCAAGCCTGTCAAACGGGATGACCTCTTTAACGCGATTGTTCTCTGCTCGGGTCTCTTCAAAAAGGAAGAGATGGCGGTCGTCCCTAAACCGATGGCAGAAGAGGCCACAGGACCGGGACCGGAGAAAGCCTTCCACATCCTGTTGGCTGAGGATTACCCGACCAATCAGCAGGTAGCCCTGGCTCATCTGCGCGAAGCAGGGTATCAGGTTGACCTGGCTGAAGATGGCCACCAGGCCGTGGAGGCCTTTAAGAATAAAAAATACGATCTCATTCTGATGGACATCCAAATGCCCGTAATGGATGGATATGAGGCCACAAAAGCCATCCGGAGACTCGAAAATGATCTCAAAAGGCCAAGGAGCGCGGGTGCTTCGAAAAAAACAGAGAGCGTCCCGATCATCGCCATGACCGGCCATGCAGTCACCGGTTACAAAGAAGAATGTCTTAGGGTGGGCATGGACGATTATATGACCAAGCCTTTGGGAAGGAAAAACCTTCTGGCCATGGTGAGAAGGTGGACCGAGGGGATTGCCGATTGTCGATTGAAGAATGAAGATTGGAAAAACGGAGATTACCCAAGACAACCATCACCCAGCAATCGTCAATTGCCAATAGACAACAGCCAATTGAAACATGGCGCCCCCATAAATTTCCAAAAGGCCCTTGACGAATTCAAAGGCCACAGGGAGGTTTTGGTGGAGGTCCTGGCGGAGTTTTTGAAGACCGTAAGGGTTCAGATCAAGGCCATGCAGGGGGCCATACGGAGCAAAAATGCAGAGGCTCTCTGGAAAGAGGCCCATTCCATCAAGGGCGGGGCGGCAAACCTGGTAGCCAAAGAACTCTCAAGACTGGCCCTGGAACTTGAACAGACAGGAAAAGCCGGTGCCCTGGAAAATGCCCTCGAAGCCCTTGAACGATTTGAAAAAGAATTTCAACGCCTGGAAGATTATGTGAGGGATGAGATAAATGTCACAAGAAAATAAAGAGGCACCTTCTATGAAGATCCTTGTCGTGGATGATGAACTTGTGAGCCGCAGGAAATTGGAAATACTCATCCAGAGTTTGGGCTACGAGACACTGGTTGCCGAAGATGGAACCGAAGGCTGGGATATCTGGAAGAATGAGATGCCCAAGATCGTGATTACCGACTGGGTCATGCCGGGTATGGATGGTCTGGAGTTGTGCAGGAGGATTCGAGAGGCTGAAGGAAGCCAGTATACCTTCGTCATCATCGTAACCTCCAAAAACGAGGTCCATGATATCGTCTCGGGCATGGACGCCGGGGCCGACGATTTTATTACCAAGCCCTTTGTCCAAGAGGAATTGGCAGTACGAATAAAGGCAGGAGAAAGGATACTGGGTTATCTCACCAGAGATATCGTTATCTTTTCAATGGCCAAACTCGCGGAGTCACGTGATCCGGAAACGGGGAACCACCTGGAGCGCATTCGGTATTACTCCAAGACGCTGGCCCAGGCTATGGCCGACTCGAATGTTTTAGGCTCAGAGATAGACAATCTGTTCATAGAAAACATCTTTCTGACCAGCCCTTTGCATGACATCGGAAAGATCGGTATCCCCGACTATGTATTACTAAAGCCCGGACGGTATGACGACAAGGACTTTGAGATCATGAAAACCCACTCCCGGGTCGGATATGAGACAATCAGTGAGGCCTTAAAGAGATACCCAAAGGCGGATTATTTGCGGATGAGCGCTGAGATTGCCCTCTCGCATCACGAAAAATTTGATGGGAGCGGATACCCCAACGGACTCAAAGGGGAAGAGATACCCCTCTCTGCCCGTATTGTGGCTTTATCAGACGTCTATGATGCACTTGTTACCAAGAGGGTTTATAAGAACCCCTATCCCCATGATATGGTCAAGAATATGATTGTAGAAGAGAGGGGCACGCATTTTGATCCAGTGGTCGTAGACGCCTTTTTATCCTGCGAAGAGAGGTTTATTGAAATATTCAAGAAATTTGCCGACCTATAGGCACTTCGAAACGGACCATCGATCAGGGGGAAACAGGCTTGACTCCTTTGCAAAGGATCAAAGGCGTATACGTAAATCTCCTGGGGTGATCAAAAAAAGCCACAAAATCTGAAAAAAACTTATCCCTGCCTCCGGGGTACCCTTTGAAGACATGCCGGACCCTGGTTGAGACCACTTCCACCTTTTTTGCCCAGTTAAAGGCGTCAACGTCTCTTGCTTTTCCATAAATAAGGTGGTGCGCCATCAGTTCCACACGGATGTCCTCATAGCCCAAATCAAATAAATAGGCATATAACTTTCTCCCGGCATACGGGTCAAAGTCATACCTCTCCTCCAGTGTGGCCATAAGCTCAATCAGGATCGGTTCCATGGCGGGAGGCAGTTCGTAGTGGTTTAGGCAGTTGTGGTCAAGATCAAGCAGAGACAGGGTACCACCTGGTTTTAGAATGGCTGTGAGGTTTTTGACAATTGCGGGGCTCTCTTTGCGATGGTACTCCAGTACGAAACGGACCCAGATGAGGTCAAAATATCCCAGGTTATCCAGCGGTGATGTAAAATCGCGAACCTGGAAGTCAATGCCTGGTTTCTGGCCATAGTGCTCTCTTGCGTATCCGATCCTCTCTTCTGAGAAGTCCAGGCCCAGAAGCTCTCCCCCCGGCTGGATCATTTCGTGGAGGATTGAACTTGTCTTCCCGGGGCCGCAGCCCACGTCAAGGACCCGAAGCCCGGTCCTCAAGCCGGACCAGGCGGCCTGTTTTCGAAGCACAGCCGGATCAGTCTTGCGCTCGAGGCGAACAGCCTCATCCAGGCTTTCCATCAGATAAGTCCCGGATCGTGTCATTTTGCCCGCTTCTTGAAATGCAATGTAAAGATC
>JABMQV010000249.1 GCA_013203065.1 Desulfobacteraceae bacterium
GATTCAGGGCATACACCCTTCACCTCGTTGTGCTCGCGAATCTCTGGTTAGATATAAAGTTCCGCTACCGGCTGGCAGACTAGACCTTGTCCAGGAGGGCCTGTCGCTTACGCGATCCCTCTTGACAGTGAACCATTGCCAGGTTAAACGTGATATCTGATTCCATCTCTCAACCCGTGTTGTTGTCAGATTCGCCCTTGATTTCAACTTTAAAGCTGCTGGTCGAATCATAGTTACTGCAATTTAGTCATTTCGTCACTTCACACACTTCAGGCATTTTTTGGCCCATGTATTTCATGAGCCAACGCCACAAAATAGTCGATCACCTCGGGATTGGCCATTGAGTCTATATTCACCGCCTTTTCCGGCGTCATCCCCATGAGAATTTTTTTGACTGGGACCTCCAGCTTCTTGTTGTTCAGGGTCTTGGGGACATCCGGCACCAAGAAGATGGCATCCGGTACATGCCGGGGTGATAATGTTGTGCGAATCTTGGTGTTGATCTTTTTTTTGAGCGCCTCGTCCAAAGCCGCACCCTCTTTTAGCACAACAAAAAGCGGCATATAATACCCGCCACCGGGAGGTTCGTATCCCAGAACAAGGCTGTCAAGCACCTCCGGCAATTCTTCCACAGCGCTGTAAATCTCGCTGCTCCCCATGCGGATCCCCAAACGATTGATCGTGGAATCAGACCGGCCATAGATGATACCGGTCCCCTCCGGGGTAAACTTGACCCAGTCACCGTGCCGCCATCGCCCGGGATACATATCAAAGTAGCTGTCCATATATCTCTGACCGTCAGGGTCGTTCCATAAATAAAGCGGCATGGACGGCATGGGTTCGCTCATAACCAGTTCCCCCACCTCGCCAATGAGCGAATTGCCGTTTTCATCCAGCGCCTCTGCTTTGACACCCAGACAACGGCACTGCATCTCCCCGGCCTTTACAGGCAGGATCGGAATACCACCCAAAAAACCCGTTGCCACATCGGTTCCGCCGCTGGTGGCAGCCAGCCACAGGTCTTTTTTCACATGTTCGTAAACCCATTCAAACCCCTCTGGCGGAAGCGGGGAGCCCGTGGCGCCGATACTGGTCAAACAGGAGAGATCATGATCTTTGCCCGGTTCCATCCCTGCCCGCATGCATCCCACCAAAAAGGCGGCACCCGTACCAAAAACAGTCATACGGCTCTCTTCTGCAAAATTCCACAACACGTCCAGATCGGGGTAACCGGGGTTGCCGTCATAGAGCAAAACCGTTGACCCGTGGAGAAGACCGCCCATTACAATATTCCACATGATCCAGCCCGTGGTAGAGAACCAGAAAAATCGATCCTCGGGCTTGAGATCAACATGCAGCCCCAGGAACTTCAGTTGCTCGATCAGGATACCTCCCTGGCTCTGAACAAGGGCCTTTGGAAGACCGGTTGTCCCCGAGGAATAGACCACCCACAAGGGATGATTGAAGGGGACCTGATCAAAGACCAGCATTCCGCCATCTTCCTTTTGGAGGTCTCCCCACATCAGGACATCCCTCAACCCTTCAGCGGTTACATCCCTGTCCAGGTAAGGGATCAAAATGGTCTTTTCGAGCGTCTCAAGCGACCCCTGAAGTTCTAATACCACGGACCTCCGGTCAAATCCCTTTCCGCCATACCGATACCCATCTGTGGCTATCAGCACCTTGGGCTCTATCTGTTTAAACCGGTCAACCACGCTTCGGCTCCCAAAGTCAGGAGAGCAGCTTGACCAGATAGCCCCGATGCTGGCACAAGCCTGAAACGCAATGGCAGCCTCCGGAATATTTGGCAGGTAGGCTACGACACGGTCTCCGGACTTTACACCCAAGCTGTGCAAGGCAGCCGCCAAAGCGGATACCCGCTTATAAAACGCCTCCCACGAAATCTCGATCAGGGGCTCCTTTTCCCGCTTGAATATGATCGCCGGGCGTGAGGATGACATATGGCTGAATACCCGTTCGGCAAGGTTCAGTTCCGAATCCAAAAACCACCTGGCACCCGGCATCTTTCTCTCAGATATCACCTTGCTGTAAGGCTTCGAGGCCTTGATGTCAAAATATTCCCATAGGGAGGCCCAGAAGTCCTCGATTCCAGTCACGGACCATTCCCACAGTGAGCCATAGCCATCAAAATCCAGGCCCTTCTCCTCCTTGAGCCAGCCCAGGTATTTCCAGATATTAGTTTGTTCCACAAACGCCTGGGCAGGTTCCCAAAGTACGGTTCCCTCGTTTACCGATTGCGTATTCATGGTCATCCTCCGAATTTCTGTATCTTAAGGTATTCTTTCAGCCCCAACTGAGATATATCAGGGTAACGCTCTTTTAATCTTATAAAACAGACCTCGCTGTAAAGTAAAGAATTCGCGCAACGAACACGCGGTTTACACAGTCGGCAGTCTACCAGTGTGATTATTCTTGCCGCCAAAGGAATCCTTGAGAATATGAGGCTTGACCCTCATGTGAAAATTTACTAGGATTTTAAAGATATTTTTTACGGGATGAGCTGTTCCAAAAAAAATGCAGGTGCTGAGGTCAGATGTGATGAATCGTGCCTCAGCACGTGCATTTATAGATTCTAAAACAAGTGTGCGTTTTCTCCTAAATGATGA
>JABMQV010000250.1 GCA_013203065.1 Desulfobacteraceae bacterium
GTCACCTTCAATGTTTTTTCATCTCCCGTCGGATATGACGGGCCTCTGCGCCATACGCGGCAATCTCTTGCTCACACGCGAAAGACAATGATGGCCCTTCTTTCGGAATACCCTGAGAACCTGCTTTTCTCTTTTTACAATGCGGTTGCCCATACCCATGATTATGGGCTTCATGATCTTTATTCCTGCTCATATCCGAGGATGAATCCGTCTACTGCTATCGGACTTGGCCGCTCGTTTCGGCAGTACCGTGCCGATCTCACTTGGGACAGGACTGTCGCCTGCTGTGTTCCGGATACAGACTGCCCTGATTGCAGACACTACGCCTCAGGCAGTGCGGTTGTGACGGCGAGGTTATTCCGCCATGCAAGCGAACCCGAAACATTCAAGTCGTGGCTTGACTATGTGGACACCTACCTCGCTGTGTGGGTCATGGGATATGAAAAGGGCGAGAATCTCTGTAAATATCCGGTTTCGCCCCCTGGGCATGATGTTCCCGGCATCTGAAAATACACGGCGGGGGTGTTTTGTTCCCAAAGAGGGCAGACCCTTAGGACGTTTACGAACTTGGTTTCAATCCTTGGAGTCGGTCAATGAAGACCATTAGCTCATTGCTTGATCCCGATTGGTATGAAAGATATCGGTCGATCTCTAAGTTGAATATCCGCAGTTCCATCTATGATGTCACCAACAGATGTAACCTGCGCTGTAAAGGCTGCTTTTTCTTTTCTTCTGATGAACACAAGGTGGCAGAAGAAATGGACTTGGGCCGATGGAAACAATTTGTAGAGGAGGAAAAGCGAAGAGATGTCAATCTTGCCATCCTGATCGGGGGTGAGCCAACACTCTGCCTTGACAGGGTAGAGGCATTCTACCAGCGGCTATCAACGTTTTGTGCGACAAATGGGATTATTAAGGTCCCAAGAGATAGGTTTCCCGATATGATGGTTGGTATCTCCTTGTGGGGTGATGAGGAGGACGAAAAGCTGTTGAGGGGGAGGGATATCTTCTCCATCTCAAGGAGGAATTATGAGGGGGACCCTTATGCCTATTATCTTTATACCATAACCCCCAGACAAATTGGAAAGAGCAACCGGATTATCAGGAAGATAAGGGATGCAGGTCTAAAGGTCCACATGCAATTGCTTTCAAATGATGAAGGTGTTGATGGTTTTTTTTGGAGAGAGGAGGAACTGAAGGACATCCGCGCAGAAATGGATGACGTGCTTGATAAATATCCTGATACGGTCATATCTTCCAGGTACTATCATAAAATCATAACAACCGGAAAAATGGGGGACAAGCGTTTTGGGTGGGAGGAATGTCCCTCGGTCAGCGGACCCATGGACCATCGGGAACCTCATCCAAGACGACTCATGGGATTTGTTCGCTGGGCATCCGACCTAAAGACCGTACACCGATGTTGTACCTCTCAAACACGGGATTGCTCGACCTGTAAGGATGGAGCAGCACATATGAGTTGGGTAATGGTCAATAAGAGGAACCATATGAATTCCCCTCAACACCTTCATGATTGGATCGAGGTCTATGAGATGTTCGCAAAGCTTTATCAATTCATTCCCTGGTAAACCCCGATGTTGCATTAAAATTCACCCAAATGGATGAAATATGCTGCCCTACAAGCCCCAAACGCGATAATTGATGCTGTCACAGGACCGCATTGAAGGGGATTTTTCATGGAGTATCAATTTGGCGGCTTCACACTGCAAAAACAAGCTATTTTACAAGAAACGCAGATATTTTTTGCAACATCGGGGTAAACTGAGGCGATTCCGGAAATCGGGTATTTAGAATTGACCTCCAATCCTTGAATTGTCCGGCCCGGTAACCCCCGCATTTTCCTTATGGATTCAAAAAGACCCGTTATCATTGGCTACGATGCGGTTTCCCCCTTGGGTGTCGATTTGGAGACGCAATGGGCCCGCTCGGTGAGGGGAGAAAGCGGAATCGGTGATCTCACCCGATTTTCCGTTGGAGATGCGTTCCCCGTCCGCATTGCCGGTCAGGTTGATAGTATAGATACTTCCCCCTATCCATTCCTATCCCCTCGTAACCTGGCTCATTGGACCTCCCCTATCTTTAAGTATGCAATGCTGGTGGTGCACCGTTCCCTTGTGAAAAGCGGGTTAGAGATAACGCCGGATTTGTCCCCACGGGTGGCTGTTACGTATAGTTCGGCGGTAGGGGGGCAGGATGCGGTCCTTGCAGCTGACAGACGGATGATTTCAAAAAAGAAGATGCCGCATCCCTTCACAAATCCCAATTCATGTATAAACATGGTGGGGGGAAAGATATCCATTTTGACAAATGCAACAGGTCCCATTACCTCAACCATTACGGCCTGTGCCACGGGCGTTACCTCGATGATTGTGGGGGCAATGTTATTGGGGGAGGGAAGGGCGGATGTTGCCATATGCGGTGCAGTTGATTTTGCACTTGTGGAACCTATTGTGGCGGGCTTTGCAACCATGAACGGCGCCTACACACCCAAAGTGGGGGCCCGGCCAGAATCTCCTGAGAAGGTCAGCCGCCCATTTTCAATTGACAGGAGAGGGTTTGTCATATCAGAAGGCGCGGGCAGTATCATCATCGCGTCACGGGAATTCGCCGAAACACATGGGTTAGAATACAGTATCGAAATGGCTGGTTGGAGTATGACTTCTGATGCCTATCATTTTGTGGCTCCAAACCTTAAGACGGTTGCGCGATGCATTGCGGAAAGCATTGAAGACGCAGGAATCAAACCTCATGATATCGATGCGGTAAACGCCCATGCCGCCTCTACGAGAGTGGGCGATAAGGTTGAATTTGATGCCCTGAGAGCTGTTTTTGGTGATGGAATCCCACCGGTTTCTGCAAATAAGTCCATGCTGGGGCATGCCATGGGTGCGTCGAGTGCCATTGAATCCATTCTTGCAATGGAGGGGATGCGTTGCGAC
The DNA here is from genome assembly GCA_013203065.1 of Desulfobacteraceae bacterium. The sequence continues at coordinate 2,961 of JABMQV010000250.1, forward strand.
ACCTTGCTTCCCACAATCAACTATACACCCGATCCGAAAATCGAGCTGGATTGCGTGGCTGAAGGCGCCCGGAACATTAAACAGGAATTCCTATTGAAAAACTCATTTGGCTTTGGTGGCTGTAACTCTTGTGTTGTTTTTCACAGGGTCAAATAGGTCAGGACATAGTGGGACCTATTGATATTTTAGCGGGATATGTTCTTGGTTGCGACAACCGGATGAGTGGTGTATAAATCGCATCAAATTGCCTGCTTACCGCCCCACGCAGGGGGTCCTAATGAGACGAACCTTTGCTTGGGCTGAGGCGAATCATGAAAGCTCCAAAAAACAGACGGGTATTTGTTATCGGATACGCCGCGGCAACGCCGCTTGGCAA
>JABMQV010000027.1 GCA_013203065.1 Desulfobacteraceae bacterium
CTCTTCGAGAGTGATCAGGTCGCTCCGGGTCAAAGTAACCAACCTGGTAACTGTGTTCTGTAGCTGACGAATATTCCCCGGCCAATTATAAGAAACCATTTTCAAGAGAGCTTCGGCTGAAAAACCGATACTATCTTTAACCTTCATGTCTTTTAGAAAGTGATCTATCAACAGCGGGACATCATCTTTTCTTTCACGCAAGGAGGGCAAATGAAGAGGAACGACATTCAAACGGTAATAGAGATCTTCTCTAAAACGGCTCTCCTCAATCTCCTGAATCAGATCCTTGTTGGTGGCTGTTATTACCCTGACATCTGCCTTGATGACCTCCTCGCCCCCGACACGTGTGATCTCCCTTTCCTGAAGCACACGCAATAATTTGACCTGCATGGCCAGCGACATCTCACTGACCTCATCCAGAAACAGACTGCCCCCATCCGCCAGGAGAAATCGCCCTTCCTTACGCCGGTGAGCGCCTGTAAAGGCCCCCTTCTCATGGCCAAAAAGCTCCGACTCAAGGAGCGTCTCGGTAAGAGCGGCACAGTTGATTTTTACAAAGGGTCCGGTCTTTCTGGGACTGTTAAAATGTATGGCCCCCGAAATCAGTTCCTTGCCCGTGCCCGACTCCCCGGTGATCAAGACCGTCGCCTCCGTCGGCGCCACCTGGGCCACAGTTTCCATGAGTTTCGCCATGGCGCTGCTGCGTCCGATGATATTTCTCTGGTCGAAGCGGGCTCCCAGTGTCTCCCGCAACAGGCGATTTTCCTCCTTCAGGTGACTATGGTCCATGGCCCGCTCCATGGCAAGCCGGAGTTCGTCAAAATCAAGCGGCTTTGTAAGGTAGTCATAGGCCCCTTTTTTGAGGCCCTCCACGGCCGTCTCCACAGAAGAATAGGCGGTCATGATAATGACCGGTATGGCCGGATTGTAGGACTTTATTTGAGACAGGGCCTCGAGCCCCGAGACCTTTATCATTCGAATATCCATCAAGATAAGATCATAGGGCTTCTCGTGGACCATCCGGATAGCCGTATCCCCATCGTCAGCCTCGCTGATTTCATATCCCCAGCCGGAGACAAGTGTCCGCAGCATGGTTCGATGGGCCTGATCATCATCCACTACTAAGACTGTACCCTTTGGTTTCATGGCACTCAACCCTCTCTGGAAGATGGTAGGGTAATGGTAATCGTGGTTCCCTCTCCCGGCTGACTCTCCACACGTATTTTCCCCCCATGGGATTCAATGATCTTGAGGACGATCGCAAGCCCTAACCCTGTCCCGGACGACTTGGAGGTAAAATAGGGGTCAAATATGTGTGGAAGGTCCTCTGCTCTGATCCCTGCCCCCGTATCCGAGACAACAATCTGGATGTCCCCATCATCCTCATCCCTCCCCAGTCTCACGGAAAGTGTCCCTTCTGCCCCCATGGCCTCCAGGGCGTTCAGATAGAGATTTAGAAGGACCTGCTTGAATCTGTCCGGATCGATCATCATTTTGTCTATTTCAGGAGAGATAGCTGTATCAATATGTATTCGCTTTTTATTGACATCCCCTTGGATCAGTTTGACAGAATGCTGTATCAGGTCCTGGATCGAGGTGGGTTTTTCCTCAATCCTCATGGGCCTTGCGAATTCCAGGAGTTGACCGATGACCCGGTTCAGTCGTTCCACCTCCTGAATCATCACCTCTGCGGTCTTTTGATCCTCGGGCACCTCCCGATACCTTTCCTTGAAATAGGTGGCAAACCCTTTTATGGAACTCAAAGGATTGCGTATCTCATGGGCAACCCCGGCCGCAAGCCTCCCGACGGATGCCAGGCGCTGACTTCTTTGCACCTCCCGCTTCAGGTGCTCCATCTGGGTCAGGTCCCTGAAGAGGACCACATACCCCAGGAACCCCCCATATTCCTCCTCAAGAAAGGTAGCAATCACCTCCAGGGGAATGGGCTTGCCCCCTTTCACAGGGCAATCTATCTCTTTTTCAATCATACCTTTGCTGTTTTTCAGTTCCTCTATGAGTTCACAGAGGGGCTGAGGCAGGGCTTGTTCGGGCATCTTCCAGAGGACTTCCCCGGATGAAAGCTGAAGTATCGACTCTGCTGCTTGATTGAAGGATGCAATTTTTCCGTCCATACCAATGGCCACGAGACCCATTGGCATATTCTCCACCAGATTATCAGAAAAGACCTTCAGTCTTGAAAGGGAGGTCTTGGCGGACCGGTATGCCTGGGCCAGAAAAAGCGAAACCATGCCTGCAAAGCCGATCAGCAGAAATGCGACCGCCATGACCACCGAGTTGCGCATGCCTTCTTTCCTTGCAGCTTCGACAGGTCCCATGTCCAGCCCTACAAAAATGACTTGATTTGGGTCACGGGCAGTGCCGGCTGACGCCATGTGAGGCCGGCACCAGTCATTGACCGCGACCCTTCCGCGACCCATCCTCATATATTGTATGTCGGCATGTCCACGCGTGGGTGCAAATTGTCGAAACACCTCAAATATCTTTGTATGCTCCCTGCCTGATACCTGACGTCGGTTCACCCTTTGAGACCTGGCGATCCTCCCCAAATCAAGGTCCGTTCCATGGTGCTTCCCGATCTGGGAGGGGTCACTGTGGGCCAGTACTTTTCCATCGGCGTCCGTAACCATGAGATAGATGATGTCAGGCTGTTGAGCCGTTTCCCCCAGCAGTCTCTGAACCTGAAATCCTCCCCAGCGCATCCCCATCATACCGGTCCTGGCACCCGCCTCGAAGGACCTTATCAGGGCTGCTCCTTTTTCCAGCAGCAGCTTGGTTGTGCTTTCCTTTTGGTGGTTTATGTTTTCAACGGTCATGAAGACAAAAAGTGGGAGCAGCACCAGGGCCGCACCCAGGATGATCCAGGGCGACACCCCAACCCACCAATTTGTTTTTGCCTTAACCTTTCTCATCACCCGTAACTCAAAGCAAAATGCATACCAATCTCCGACGAACGGCTTCTCCTCGCACCAGCCCAGACTCCCAGGGGCTCCAAACCCAAACCCCGCCCATGGTATCAATCCATACGTGGATACTTTCTACCCGATTGGGTACAATTGCTGCATACTAAGTATCCATCTTTTGTGCTGCTATTTCAACAAAATTCACCCCAGACCCATAGTCATAACAAAACAACCGTGTAATTTAAGCTACTTACCAAGCCGCCCCCATCGTTTGGCACAACCCTTGCTGATGAGTGTCCAAAGAAAAAACTCTTGAAAGGAGGCTTTGAAAATGAAGAAATTGCTAATTATCCTAGGAGGAATCGCGCTGATCACAGCCTTGGCCTATCCGGTCTCTGCTTGGGGGCCAAGATGGGGGGGAGGCCAGCACATGGGTTATGGTGGCCACGGTTTCCATGAAAATTATGGTAGGGGGTATGACAATATGACCGAGGCCCAGCGTTCCCAGCTGGACGATCTCTACCAGAAGTCCTACGATAAGATGGCTCCAATCAGAAATCAGATTTGGACAAAGTCTGGAGAATTGGATACACTTCTCGGTACTTCAAGCCCCGATCCCGATAGGTTAAGGACCCTTCAAAAAGAGATAAGTGATCTGAAGGGCAAGATGGCGCAAGAACGGATCAGTATGGAGCTTGAGGCCCGGAAAATCGTCCCAAAAGGCAGCTATTTCCGGGGCCACCGAGGGGCCCATAGGGGATCCATGGGAGGTTACGGATCTGGCGGCCCTGGTGGATGCTGGAACTAACCACTCATTGGTTCAATACTTTCTTCTCTTGATTTCAAGCCTTTTGGGCCACCACAACTCTGTAACGATGGCTATAATCTTTGATCCGGTAACACCCGCCGTAACCATGGGTCCGGCCGGTCAGGCTCAGTGCCTCCTCTGTCTGCTCCGGTGCCATCTCCAGCATTAACCATCCCTCTTCCTTGAGGTAATTTACCCCACCCTTGATGATTTTCTCGATGTAATCCATCCCCCTCTCGCCGCCCATCAGGGCCAGTCTCGGTTCGTAATCGCGCACCTCGGGAGGCAGTTTATCGTAATCCCCCAATGCGACATATGGGGGATTGGATAAAATAATATCAAAGGGACTATCCTGATTTATCAACGGCCCCCATAGGTCTCCTTGTCTAAATTCGATCCGTTCAGAGACCCCATGCCTTTCTGCATTGAGACGCGCTATCTCAAGGGCCCCAGCCGATATGTCTGTGGCCCAGAGCCGGGCTTCCGGGAATTCCTTTGCCAATGAAACGGCCACTGCGCCACACCCGGTTCCCAGATCCAGCATCCTTCCGCCATCAGCCGGAAACCCGGCGGCGGTCCTGGTGCGCTCAATCGCCTGCTCCACCAGCAGTTCGGTTTCGGGCCTCGGAATAAGGACCTCCGAGTTCACGACAAATTCCAATGACCAGAACTCCTGCACCCCCGTAATATACTGCAGAGGCTCCCTGAGGCTTCGTCTCCTGATAAGGGAACGGTATCCCGAGATCTCCTTTTCGGTCAGAGGCTGATCAATATTGAGATAGAGGTTCAGCCTGTCCACCCCTAGCAGGTGGGCCAAAAGGACTTCGGCGTTCAGGCGGGGGTTGTGGATTTCCTTCTTCTTTAGGTAACCGGTGGCGGCCTCCAAGAGGCCCTTTACTTTCCAGGAGTTGTCTGTCATTTGAAAACAGGCGATAACCGGTCAGTTATCACTATTTTTCTTGAGCGTCTCGGTCTGAAAGTGAGTAGTGAGGGGTTCGATAACGAGGTCCAATTCTCCCTGGAGGAAGCTCTCCAGTTTATAAAGAGTCAGTCCTATTCTATGATCCGTGACCCTCCCCTGGGGAAAGTTATAGGTCCTTATCCTTTCACTCCTGTCTCCCGAGCCTACCTGGTTCCGGCGCTCTTGGGAGATCTTTGAGTGCTGCTCTGCCTGTTGCAAGTCAAGGAGCCGGGACCGAAGGACCTTCATGGCCTTGGCCTTGTTCTTGTGCTGGGATTTTTCATCCTGGCAGCTCACCACCAGCCTCGTGGGGAGGTGCGTGATGCGGACGGCGGAATCGGTGGTGTTCACATGCTGGCCGCCGTGTCCGGATGC
>JABMQV010000251.1 GCA_013203065.1 Desulfobacteraceae bacterium
ATTCGGTGTTGAGAGAAACCTCGAATCTCCTGGCATCACAACTGAGGCAACGCCCCGATTCAGCAACGATCTGATCATCTGTTAGTCCCTGTTCAACCTGATCGAATCCCGGGGTTCTTTTCCACGGCCTGAGGAGCGCCATCTCTTCCCGCGGCTTTACTTCCACGACGAATTCCTCCAAGAGCACTTCTTTCTCGGGAGCAGCCAGAACTTCATTGATGTCACCATCTCCGCCCAGGTACTTGTCAATGCCCGAAGCCGCTCTCCTGCCATGGGCGATGGCGCCGATGATTGAATCGGGCCCGCTTACCACATCTCCTCCGGCAAAGACACCTTTTTCACCCGTAGCAAGGTCTTCTTGAACCTCAATCCGGCCCATGCTGGTTTGGATATCTTTTTCCTTTTCAACAAATCCAAGATCTGCGCTCTGGCCTATGGCCAGGATGATGTGATGGGCCTCTTTCTTATAGGTGATGTCTTCATCATAGGCGGGGTTGAAATTGCCCTCTTTATCAAATACAGCGGTGCACCTAATCAACCCCAGGCCTGAGACCGTATCCTCACCCAGGACCCTTTTTGGGGCCCAGGAATTGTGGATGAGAACACCTTCTTCCTCTGCCCGGGCGATCTCCCACTCGTGGGCAGGCATCTCCTCTCTTCCCTCCAGGCAAAAGAGGTGGACATCTTTGGCCCCCATCCTCTTGGCCGTAAGCGCCACATCGATGGCTACGTTGCCGCCGCCCACCACGATCAGATCGCCCCTCAAATCAAACACCTCACCAAGCCCGACGTCTCTCAAGAACTCCCAGCCCCACAAGACGCCCTTTTTCTCAGCACCCTCAAGGGGGATCCTTGCGCTGCCGTTGGCACCGCTTGACACAAAGATCGCGTCAAAATCAGTTCTGAGCTGATCCAAAGTGATGTCTTTTCCAATAGCGGTATTTCCCTTAAAGGTTACACCGCACTCCAGGATATGGTTTATATCTTTATCCAGCCGCTCTTCCGGGAGTCGATAATTGGGTATCCCGTAGCGCATCATACCCCCGGGCTTTGGAAAGGAATCAAACATCGTCACCCCATGCCCTTTGCTCGCAAGATAGTAGGCAGCCGTAAGACCGGCGGGTCCGGCCCCCACAATGGCCACTTTCTTTCCCGTGCTGTCGGGCGATTTCTTGTTTTCCTTCCAGCCATCTCCCCCCTTGTCAACCGCGGCCCGTTTGATGGCACGAATGGCAATGGGATCTCCGAACTGCTTGTAGGAACACTCATCTTCACATGGGGCAAAACAGGCATCTGCACATACCACTGGAAAAGGGATCTTCTCCCGTAAGACTGAAACAGCCTCATCAAATCTCTCTTCTTTTACGGCACGGATGTACCTCGGTACATCCACCCCCGCAGGACACGCCGCAGTACAGCGCGGGACAGCAAAATCACTTCGCAAAACACGTCTTGAATCCATGTTGGAAAAAACCTCCTCAACCAAATCAATTCACTATATTTTCTCCGGTGTTACAATTATCTAAAAAACCCCTCAGAGTCAATCACTCATGACCTGAATCGGCGCAATACAATAACCTACAGCCTAGCTTGAAGCAAAGCGAACGCGTCACATCCGTTTTGAAGTTCATTACGTTTTGAGACTTTCCCTTGTACGCTATAGTTACAAGCGGTATGGTCTTCCGTTCTTGGATAAGCCACTATGTTGCAACGCGTTTCCTGGTAAAGAAAACCCTCAGGGTAGCTAAAACACCAAATCCGAAAATAATCGCAAATGCCTGCACATTGGAATGATACGCAATGAGAGCGTACATTCCCACAGCCGATATTAGTGCGGAAAATAATCGTTCTATCGGATTCAGTTTTCGAAAGAAATAGCCGTAAAGTGCAACAGTCAAACAGACTTCAACATAAAGTACCATAAAAAAACCTATTACACCAAGGACCGTCACATTTGGAAAAATAAGAAGATCCGCGTTGTACACAAAGGCAAAAGGAACAAAAAAGCTTGGCAACGCAATCCTGAGGGACTCTCTTGTTGTTCCTAAAAAAGTGCCCTTGGAGATTTTTGCTGCCGCCAGACAACTAATGGCCACGGGTGGGGATATGGTAGAAAAGACGGCAAAATAAAAAATAAACAGGTGCGCGCTCATAGCACTGAGGCCATATTCCTGAAGGAACGGCGACAGCGTGAGGGCCCCGATCAAGTAAGCAACTGGCGTAGGCAGCCCCAGCCCCAGGACCATTGAAACGATCATCGCGCCTACTAAGACTAGTGGCAGATTGCCGGGAATCAACTTCGCCAGAACCACTCCTAAATTCCCCGCGATATTAGTTGTAGTCGCCATTTGTGCGAGTGGCCCTATAGCTATGAGAAGCAGGCACAATACCGTACATATGTTAAGCCCCTGCTTAAAATGGTCCACAAAGGTCTTAAATGAAGGCCTGTATTTCTTGCCCTGAAATAATAAAGATACCGCCAACATGGCTGCAATGGCACAAAGAGCGGCGATGTTTGGAGAATAGTAGAGCAGCAGTAATACAAAGAGCACGACAAACGACACGAAAAAAGCGGGAAAAAGCCGCAAAATAAGCATCTTATTAATATCTGCATGCAAGACACCAATATTGAAAGCCCTCGCGGCTATTATGACCGCAATGATCATACAGCCCACTTTAAGCAAAGATGGCAAAGTTGCTGCAAGTGCGACCTCAATATATGGAATATTGAGGTAAGCTGCCATGATAAAAGCTGCCAAACCCAGTATGGGCGGGAGTAATTGACCTGATGTTGACGCAACAGCCTCTATGGCTCCTGCGACGTTGGCGCTAAAGCCATTTTTCTTCATCATGGGTATTGTTAGCTGTCCTGTCAACATGGTATTAGAAACGGCTTGCCCCATGACTGTTCCCATAGCGGCGCTTCCAAATACAGCGGGAAATGCAGCGCCCCCCCTGATGTATTTTCCTACCCATTTTCCCGTTTCCATGACCAGGGGCAACATTCCAACTCCCAAGAGCAATGAGGCAAAGATGATTAGAAAGTAAATCTTGTCCGAAGCGACGGGAACAAACCAAAAAATTCCGCCCGTGGTGCTCATCCCCATGTAGCTCATCGAGAAAAAAGTGCTGAATTCGCCATGGCTAATGATCGGTGAACTCAGAAGGTGCCCTTGGAAAAAATAGAGAATGGAAAGCGCTATTATGGATGTTAATATGGTCCCCCAGTGAAGCCAGGTAAGGATCAAGATTGACCCTAACATAAACCACCCAACTATGATGTCCTGGTTGGTTATGAATGGCTGTATCGTCTCCAGGCGAATAGCGCTATACCTGAGATAAATCCCCACCGATATGGCCACCAGTGAAGCCAAACCAAATAGACACAACCGGAACCAGAATCTAAAACCTTTAGATTTATCATTTAAGATGTCCCGAACTGTCAGTAGGCCAACAAGGACAAAAATCCCTAAGACAAAGGTGGTGTAATGCTCTGAGGCCTGTTGAAAAAGCTCGACAATTGTTATTATGAGGTAAAGTGAAAATGCTGTTCCAAGGGCTAAGAATGCTCTGTCTAAATGTTTAGCCAGGTTGTGTCTCATCGTAGCTCATCCTTTCAGAATTCTTTCTCGCAACTTATTGTCAAAATAGATTTTGATAGGATCGCTTTTTACATCATCTTGATCTTTAACCCCGCACAACCGGTGAACACTCAAGTTGCCTATTCGAGACCACAGACTGCCAGATAAATTATCCCCGATGTTGCATCAAGACTCAACTGGCTGTACAAAATATGGTGGTGTACAAGTACAAACATTGGCAATTGGTGCTATCTCAAAACTTCATCAATTGTGAAATTTCCAGTTAGGTCCAAGATAGAGGTTTGAAGCCAAAAAAACAGCTATTTCATGAAATTCGATCAGATCTTTTTGCAACACCGGGGTTATGATAGTCTCAATGGTATTTATTTATAAGCACTGCTCCCTTTATTTCTCCCACCACAACTTTGCAGGTTCGTGTTTTTTCCTCAGGTCCCACCACCCCAATTCCTTATAGGCTCTTATGGCGCCTGGATTGGTGTTTGTCTCTGTTAAGCCACCGACCATAAGTTCAGGGCTCC
>JABMQV010000252.1 GCA_013203065.1 Desulfobacteraceae bacterium
CTTTCTGGGGCGTCTTGGAGATCTTGTTGCCCAGACACAAACAGATTGTTTTGCCTGGGCGCTCATTGATAATCATGCCCACTTGCTTTTTCGTGCAGGACTCACCCCGGAGGAATTTTTCAAAAACCCGCGACACGACAGGACCAAATTGTTTCTGAGTCAGATCCTGCATTAGGGGTCGCGTTTGTCCGATTTTTCTTCCTCAAGGCCTTGGTTCCATAGGGGCTCTTATCCTTGGTCCTGGCCGGTCCGTGGGTCAGGATTTTCGTATAGCGTTTTCTTGGGGTTTACAGGACAGGACCTCCGAGATGTTTTTTTCTGTGATGCCCAGGAGGTGAAAGACGTGTTTGAGGCGAGATTTTCCCACTGAGGCACCGGCGACCCTTTCGAGTCCTTTCTTGGCGTTGTAGGCAATGCCCAGGCCTGCCTGGCCCAGCATGAGGGTGTCGTTGGCCCCGTCTCCAACCACGACAATCTGATCCAGAAGAACCCCCAGGTCACAGGAGGCCTGGTTGACAATGCGAGCCTTCTGAGCCCCATCTATTACGGGTCCCACTATCCGACCGGTCAAGACGCCCTTCTTTATCTCCAGTTGGTTGGCATAGGCGAAATCAAAGCCCAATTTGTCCTTAAGGTGATTAGCGAAAAAGTCAAAGCTTCCTGTGATGATTCCCAGGGTGTAGCCCAGCCATTTGAGCGCCGTCACCAGTTCTTCCACGCCTTCTGAGAGACGCATGTCATCTCTGATCTGGTTTAACTCAGTCACGGGAAGTCCCTTTAGCAGGGCAACCCGTTGAAGAAGTGATTCTTCAAAGTCGAAATCACCCCTCATGGCCTTGTCAGTGATCCGTGATACCTCCCTAAAAACACCTGCACGGCGTGCCATCTCATCGATGACCTCCATGTCTACAAGGGTACTATCCATATCAAAAAAAATAAGGCGCTTGTTATTTCTGTAGGCATCCATATGTTGAAGACCCAAATCGACTCCAGAGTCACGGCTTTTGACCATAAGTCGCTGCTTGAGCTGGGTCAAACTGGAGACAGCGTTCACATTAAGGGTCATCTCAACGGACCGGGTTCCGTGATGAGTCAGGGTTGAGATGGTCTCAATATTGACCTTTTCTTCAGCGAGGATGCGAGCGAACTCCGCCAGTGCCGGGGTGTCCCCAAAGAGGGTAAGAACAAAGAGGTTTCGCTGATTCAAGGGCTGAAGCTCTTCCTGGGAGAAAAGACTGAAATTGAGGGTGAGATTCAGCTGACTTGCTTCAAACAGGAGATCCTTAATGACGCTGTCCTCAGAGTCTTCGGACTTGCTGAGATCAAGGAGGAAATAGAGCCCCAGCAGATCCTGAAGCGAGGCCTGTTCAATATCTACAATCTCAACCCTGTGCGAAGCCAGGATCCCGATGAGAATGGCTGCGATACCAGGCCGGTCGGGTCCGGATACCGTAACCATCAAAAATTTCTTTGTGTCGCGCATGGATTTTTCTTCCCCCTCGGTTCCGATCCAGAGGATTCCCCCCAGGGCAGAATGGTGAATTATCAGTTAACCCTGAAACCTGCGAACGGTCGCTATGCTTTTTGCCTCTTTGTCGTATCTTAAAACTAAGCCACGCAATGTACACAATCATGAAAATAGTTGAGACCGTGGCGGGTACTGCTGTCTGTTTGTCAAAGATCATCAGGGCAACCCCCCCTGCAAGGCCATAGTTCTTGAGGGTTCCGAGCAACACCAGGGTTACAGTGATCTCTGGGTCAACCTTAAGAACCCTTCCCGCCAGTTCCACGACGTATCCCAAAAGGAAGGTGCTTGCCACAGCGATAAATGCAACGGGGAGCAGACTCAGGGGGTCATTAAAAATGAGGTCTCTGTTAAGCCCCACAATAGTGTAGGTGACCACAAAAAAACTCCAGTTTGTGAGAGTCCCCTTCACACCCCCTATCCATCTGTCCACCCGGGTCCATAGCAGAATTCTGGACAGCACCAATGGGATGACGATGAGTTCAATCATGACCACCAGAATTTTTGAGGGATCAATGAAACCTGTCCCGATGAAGAGCAGTGCGATGAGCGGCATGAGGATCAGGCCGCTCAGATAGGCCCCCATCGTGCCTATGAGGGCGTAGGAGTGGCTGCCCTCAAGGAATTCTGAAAAAGGGATAACCGCGACGGCAGGAGGTACTGCGGCCAAAATTACAAAGCCTGTCCATAAGGCCTTGTCTTCAATCACCAATCTGGAGATACCGAGAAGCATTCCGGTGAGAACCAGGTAGCTCATGAGGATGCCAACCAGGGCCGGTATGAGAAGAGATCCGGGTGAACGGAAGATTTGGCCTGAAACAGCCATGGTGGAAAGGGTCATCACCAACGCTAACACGGGAAGGACAAACGGCCGTGTCCATACGGCTCCATGACCCAGAAATACCCCTAGGATCAGTGCCAAAAGCAGGATAAAATCCCTGTTTCGTAGTAAGCTTTTCATCTGGTTTCACCAACCTGGCAACTGCTGCTGATGAGAGTTTGTGCAAAGTGGTTTTGTTCAATCAGCATAGCCAAATCTGACTCAAATCTGGGTGTAAATTGCGAGGAATTATTCTTGAATGAGCCACATGGAACCCTTCGCATCCCGCGATGTTTGTTTGATAAGAACTCCCTTTTTCGGGGAAGGAGTATAGAGAAATTTCTCTTGTGAGTCAAGGAAAAGGAACCACAACATATGTGGTATCAGGCCGTGGAAAGAGGGGGACGTCTATTGTGCTATTGGGCGAATAGAAAACTGGGTATGACGACCATTGAGCTGGCCAAACGTCTCCATCTTTCCCAATCAGCTGTAAGTCGATCCGCTGCAAGGGGCGAAAAAATGGCAAGGGAGACTAAATTCAAACTGATTGAATAAAAAGCATAA
>JABMQV010000253.1 GCA_013203065.1 Desulfobacteraceae bacterium
TGCTGCCGTATGGTCTAACGAACATTCAGTATGTGGTCCTGGAACTGCTCTGGCATCGGGAAGGGCTGACGGCCGGTGAAATCGGGAAGCTCCTGGTCATTGACAAGGCGACCTTCTCCGGCGTCCTCGATCGCATGGTCGATTCCAAATGGCTCATCAGGAGGCAGAAGGAGAGCGACAAACGCATATTTCGACTCTATCCGTCTGAAAAGGCAAACGGACAAAAGGAAAAGCTGGTTGATGAGCGAAGGGATGCAAACGAAGAGCTTTTGGTCGACTTTACAATGAAGGAGAAAATCTTGCTGAGACGCCTTTTGCTGGCGTTGCTGTAAATGCTCTCCGGGACGAGGGGAAAAAAGGGATGCTTTTTCTTGACAATGTTCGTATACAAACAATAGGGAGCCAGTTTGGGACTGCGCCAAATTTGCGTTATTATGACGTCACTCACCATCGCTTAAGGAGGGAACCATGAGCCAATGGAAAAAGACGGGATGTGTCTTGTGTGCCCAGAACTGTGGTCTGGAAATCCTGGTGGAAGGTAACCGCATGGTCAAGGTCAAACCGGACAAGAACAACCCGCGCAGTGAAGGCTATGCCTGCCGGAAGGGCCTTAATGTTCTCTATCATCAATACCCTAAAGAACGGTTGACCGAGCCGCTCAAAAGAGTGGGCGAACGCTTTGAGCCCATAACCTGGGACCAGGCGATCCATGAGATTGCAGACAAGATTCGCGGACTGGTTGACCGGCATGGTCCGCGCTGCCTGGCATACATGGGAGCCAGCGCCCAGGGCGGCCATTTTGAGGGGGCCTTTGGCGTGGGGATGCTCATGAGCCTGGGTTCAAAATACTTCTATAGTTCGGCTGGCCAGGAGTTCTGCGGTTCCTGGTGGGTCAACGGCCGTGTGCTGGGCAAACAGTACCTTCACGCCATTCCTGACGAACATAAAACCGAGATGTTGGTTGGGTGGGGCTGGAACGGTATGATGAGCCATCAGATGCCGCAAACACGAAAGGTGCTCAAGGGATTCAGCAAAGACCCGGACCGGCTGCTGGTGGTCATCGACCCCCGCAAGAGCGAGACCGCGGCCATAGCCAACATCCATGTGCCCGTTCGCCCAGGCACCGATGCCCTGCTCATGAAGGCCATGATTTCTATTATCCTGGGAGAGGGCTGGGAGAAAAAAGAGTACATGAGTCAACACGTGGAGGGCTTCGAGACGATCAGGCCCTGGTTCGTGGGTTTTGACGCAAAGGCGGCGGTTGAGGTTTGTGAGCTTGATTATGACCAGGTTCACAACCTATGCGAGCTGATGACCACAAAAAGATGGTGTATTCATCCGGACCTGGGTATCTACATGGGCCGCCACAGCACGCTCAACTCATACCTCATGGCCATCCTTTGCGCGATTTGCGGGGTCTACGGGGTGCGCGGCGGGAACAACATTGCCGGCATGATTGCGCCAATGGGCAGGCATTCAGACGAGCGTGATCCCAAGACCTGGCGTACTGTGGCCACTAATTTCCCGCCGGTGGCGGCCGGCTCTTTTCCGCCCGGAGTCATGCCAGAGGAGATCCTCAACGATAACCCCGAGCGACTGCGTGCCGTCTGCGTCAGTGCCTGTAACCCCTTGCGGGCCTACCCCGACACGACCGCCTATGAAGAGGCATTCCATAAACTGGACCTGCTTGTGGTAAATGAAATCGTCATGAACGAGACTGCGCGGCTGGCCCATTACGTGCTGCCCTGCCGCACCTATTATGAGAGCTGGGACGGCACCTTTTTCCAATGGAACTACCCTCAAATCTACTTTCAGATGCGCCGGCCCATTGTTGACCCTCCGGATCAGTGTCTGGAGGCTGCACAGATTTTTACGCTTCTGGCCGACAAACTGGGTCTGATTCCGGAAATTCCTGACGAACTGCAAAAGGCGGCTGAGGGTGATCGGCTGACCTTTGGGGACAAGCTCATGGAATGGGCAGGGAAGGAGCCTAAGGCCCTGGCCAGCATGCCCTTTGTATTGGCCAAAACCCTGGGACAAGTGTGGGACAGCGCCACAAAGGCAACACTTTGGGGCATGATGATGACGGCGCCCAAGGCCTTCCATAAACACGCGGCTCGTGCCGGATTTGAGGCCGGTCCTGACCAGGGCGACCGGATTTTCCAGGCCATCCTGGATACACCTCAGGGTCTCTGGGTGGGCAAGTTGGATGAAAGCAACCCAATGGACGGCATTCGGACGCCGTCGGGAAAGATCGAGGTTCATATCCCTGAACTCGAACAGCAGGTGATGGACCTTGACGCCCGGAGCGAAACCGAAGATTTGAAAATGCCGGATCAATTTCCGTTGGTCCTCAACGCCGGCCGTCATATGGACTACAATGCCAACACCCTGATGCGCAACCCGGAATGGAACAGGGGGAAACGGGCCTGTACGGTGGCTGTAAATCCTCAAGATGCCAAGACCATGGGACTAAGCGATGGCCAGCAGGTTCGGGTGACCACCGAGGCCGCCAGCGAAGTGGGCGAACTCCAGGTAACTGAGCAGGTACGTCAGGGCATGGTGCTCATCCCCCACGGGTTCGGCCTGATTTATGACGGCGAGGTCTACGGGATCAACGTCAACCGCTTGACAAAAAATACCCATCGCGACCCAATGGGAACTCCGTTGCATCGGTTTGTTCCCTGTCGTCTGGAGGCCGTCTAGATGCGGTTAAAACAAAAGAAACTGTGTGACGCAAAGAGATGCAACGACCCCCATGAAAAATAGCCAAACCGGACTGAGAAAAAGGCTGGGATGATGTTATTCATCCCGGACCGAAAGCGGTCCGAATCCGCCAACCCTTAATGGAAGAGGAGGTTACTACCATGTCTCAGCTTTTGGAGGTTTTGGGAACCAGGTATCCCGTCATTCAGGGGCCCATCGGACAATTGAACGATCCGAAAATGGTTGCAGCCGTGTCCGAGGCCGGTGGCTTTGGGATGTTGGCCCTGGGCTTCGTCCAAGACACAGAAAAAATCAAACAGATGGTCGCCCAGGTCAAAGAACTGACCGATAAGCCCTTTGGGGCCAACCTCATGATCGCCATGAACCCCAACAACGATGCCATCCTCGAGGTTCTGGCCGAAGCAGGCATTCAGACCGTAACCACCTCGGCCGGGTCCCCAAAAAAACTCTATCCAAAGATCAAGGAACTGGGCCTGAAGGTGCTCCACGTCACCTTGGCCGCACCCCTGGCTTTGAAAGCCACAGAAGCGGGGGCAGAGGGCGTGGTCGTTTCCGGAATGGAATCTGGTGGTCTTCGCACCACCCGGCCCGAATCCTCCAACCTGATCCTGATTCCCCTGGTCTGCGACATGGTGGATGTGCCGGTGGTGGCCGCCGGCGGGATCGCCGACCGTCGCGGGTATCAGGCTGCTCTGGCGCTCGGGGCACAGGGCGTGCAGATCGGGACGGCCTTTTTGGCCTCCGAAGAAAGTCCGGCCTCTCAGGCCTGGAAAGAGGCCATCATCGGCTGCGGTGACGGAGGCACGACGCTGCTGCCCATGGGCGGCATGGCCATGAGGACCATCATCAACCCCAAGTTGGGCGAACTCATGGCCGCCGGCGCAGACCTCACAAAGGAATACAACATGATGAATGCTTACAAGGCCTGGTCCACCGGTAATTTCGATCTCTTCCCGGCAGGCGGCGGGCAGATCAGTGCCTTGATCAAGGAGATCAAACCGGTAAAGGACATTATTGAAGGAATGGTTTCCTGATTCCTACGACGGCGGGTCCATTCTCAGGGCCCGCCAGTGGTCTGAAAATTGCCGTATTTCCGGTCAGACAGGCTTTCCCTCCCGGTTTACAAGCTCTAACAGGTAGTTTACAGTAGCAAGACATTTCGCCTTCTTTCCAAATCATTTTCGGTGGAGGATGAAAACCAAGACAAGAATCGTCTTTATCTGCGGCATCGCTGCTTTCTTCCTTCTCACCCTTCTAGCCGGTGGAGTCATCTATTTTTATACTCATCCCTCCGCAGTAAAGACTCTGGTAGAAAAGTCCGTTTCCCGCTCAACAGGAACATCGTTCACCATCAAAAGCCTGTCATATTCACTCGTTCCACTCAAAGTTCGTGCGAAGGGGATCACCTGTAAGACCGGAAATGGTCTTGGCGGTTTCTATTTTGAAGTCCCTGACTTAACGGCAGACCTTTTATTGGAAGGCCCATTGGGCCACAAGCGTCTTATCGTCAAAAGTCTCAGAGTCGATAGCTTTTCCTGTCGTATCTTTGAGGATTCAACATTCCCCAAGATAAAACAAGAACCACAGACCCCATCGTTTTTCGGGTCGGTGCTGAAGAGGATGATCAGCTTTTTTCTCTTCAGGGATTTCAGGTTTCGGGGAGCAGCCCTTTCAGGCGGTAAAATTTCTGCGCAATTGAGGGATCAGACAGTGCATGTCAGAGAGATTCATGGGCGCCTGAATGCTGAGCATCTTATCGAACTCTCCTGTGCTATCCAAATCGAGTGGCCCGCCAAGCAGATGAATCTCACCGTCCCCCTTTTTACTTTAAAAACAGATGATGCCATCTCTCTTGTGGACCCGCAGATAGGAGGCTCGTTGACAGTTGGGAACGCTACCTTTGAGAGCCCTGAGGCGAACATCAGAGGAATAAAGGGGAGGGCAGATCTCCTTTATCAACACCGTCAGAAGAAACTCACCTTCAACCATACGAATCTCATTTTCAAGGAGATTGAGGTTCAAAAAGGGGCTGAAACAAGAACGATTCCCTTGGGTCTTCGACTCAAAACAGAAGGCGCCGTCAATCTGATGGATAGTAGGATAAATGCTCACCATCTTCACCTTTCCATGAACGATGTCTTTCAACTTGATGGGAAAATGGATGCGGTTTTCGGAACGAAAAGGGATTTAAGGTTGAAAATCTTAGGCGGCCATGTTTTGCCTGAAAAACTGCTTCCCCTTCTCCCCCGTGGGATGAGGAAGACGCTTTTTCCAGCAGAACTGTCCGGTCCCATCAAGCTGGCCGGGACGATTGGTGGTTTTGAGGAACAGGATAAATGGCGCTGGGATTGTAATCTTCAAGCCCGATTCATACAAAACGAATTCTCTTACACGGCTCAAAAGCTCAATTTCAGTGGCAGAATTGATGGGGACATTCAGGCAGAAGGGAGGTTCCCCGACCTGAAGATTTCTGCCCTGATGAAGGCAAATCATGCCGTGCTTTCGGGTACGGGTTTTGAAGTGGAGCCTTCCGAAGTATCCCTTTCCTTTTCGGGCAAGCATCCCTCTTATGTGATAAGGGATCTTTCCGTTAGCCTCCCGAGTGCAAGAGGCGTTTTGGGAAAAAGAGAGATCACGGTTGATGAAATAAAGCTGCGGATCAAGAAAGGGCGGGTGAATGGCGCAAGTGGGGCCCTATTTTTCCCGGAAATCCAGGTAAATTCTTCTCTGGTGAAAAACCTCGTGGTGTCGCTTCAGGTTGAGAGCGGCAAAATAAGTGTGGAAGGAAAAGGAAGACAAACAGGTCTGATCAAATCAGCTCTCAACCTCAATCTCCTCCCCTCCGGCTGGGAATTTGCCGGACTCGATTCCGTTCAGATAAGGGCTGAATCAAGCAAAGAAGGAGAGTGGGCATTTACCTCCGCAGTGGCCTTTCAAGATCTTGGCTTTCAGAACCAGGATTCGAGCTGTATGGGTGAGAAGATATCTCTGAGGGCAGAGATAAACGGAAAGATAGTCCCTCCGGCTTTTACAGTAGATGCGACTACCTCTATCAAGGTGGACGGAGGCGAAATCCTCTATGATCGATTCTACTCCGACCTGAAGAACAATCCCTTTTTTTCTTTCTGTGAAGGCAAATACGATGCGACTGACAGGCATCTTCAACTGACGAGTCTCAGGCTTGGTTTAAGAGATATCCTGACCCTTCAGATGCAGGGGAGCCTTTTTGAACAGGACCCTGCTCGGCGTTTTGATTTTTCCGTAAATATTCCAAAGATGCCGTTGAAACCGGTTTTTACCCATCTCGTATTGGAGCCGTTCAAGACGGAAAAGCCTGCTTTGGGAACCCTGAATATTGGAGGTACCGTTTCCGCGAATCTAGAGTTGACCGGGGCTGGGTCACATTGGATGGCCAAAGGGCATTTGATGTGGCATGACGGGGAACTCTCATCTGAGGACAATGGGATATCTTTCAGTGGCGTTGATCTCTCCCTTCCCTTCTGGTACCAGAACCGCAAAGGAAACTCTCCTTTGAAAAGACTCAACGGAGAACTGTCCATTCGGTCCATGGACCTCTCGCTCCTTCCCAAACAGTCTCTTACGCTTTCGCTTGATGCCGTGCCAAACCTGTTATCTGCAAGTTCGCCCACCCTGCTGGAGGTCCCTGGAGGAGAAGTCCAGATGGGACCGGTTGTTGTCCGAGAACTGCCGGGGTTCTCTCCATCCGTTGATACAAGCCTCACGATTAACACCGTTCAAATCGAGCCTCTTCTGGCCGGAGTCTGGACGCACCCGGTGCAGGGGACCCTTAGCGGAAAACTGGACCGGATACATCTTGAGGGAGGCAATCTGAGGAGTGTCGGAGAGGTAAAGGCAAAGGTCTTCGATGGAGAGATCATTCTCTCCGACCTCGGTGCATCGGGTTTGTTTACTGCCACGCCGGTCTTTAAGCTAAACGCCCGGTGGAAAGATCTAAACCTCGCGGAAATTACTACGGGCACATCTTTTGGAAAGATTGAAGGGATTTTGAACGGATATCTAAAGGACCTGGAGATATCCCACGGCCAACCTCAGAGATTTGACCTTTTGCTGGAAACAGCAAAGAAGAAGGGGGTGCCTCAAAAGATCAGCGTAAAAGCCGTGGACAATATCGCTCAGCTTGGGGGAGGTCAGACCCCTTTTATGGGAGTTGCCGGTTTATTCGCATCTCTCTTTAAGGAATTTCCTTACAAAAAGATCGGTGCGCACGCGATCCTGGAAAACGATGTTTTCAAAATAAACGGCACCATCAAGGAGGGGGGAAAAGAGTATTTGGTAAAAAGAGGTTTATTCTCCGGAGTTGATGTGGTAAATCAAAATCCGGATAACCGTGTCAGCTTTAAGGATATGATAAAGAGAATCAAACGTGTAACGGCATCAAAAGGCGGCCCGATAATCAATTAAGGGATACGATTGAAAAAGCGGCCAACTGTAGGCGCATCAGGTTTTCAACCCGGGAGGGCAATATGAAGAGATATGGAAAGACTTTGTGGATGGCGGCCTCTTTTTTTTCATTAATGATATTTGCCTGCGTTACCATCAATATATATTTCCCCGCCGAAAAGGTTGAATCCGTTGCAGGAGAGATCGTGGATGAGATCAGAGGCCAGAAGCCCGGCCAGATGAAGACTCCCCTGAAAAACGAAAAGGGTCTTCTTTTGAAAGAAACCCTTCTGGTTTTTGCCTGTCCCGCTGCCTTGGCCGATGAACCCCTGACCGTTTCCAACCCCACAATCCGGGCCTTGAAGCAGCGGATGAAAACCCGGTATGCGCAGATGAAACCGTATTATCAAAAGGGCATGCTTATGGAGGAGAGTAACGGTTATGTTTCCCTTGGGAATACCGCCGGGTTGGGGTTGAAAGAGAAAAGGAATCTGAAAGGTCTTGTTAAGGCTGAAAACGGAGACAGAAAAAGACTCTATGCAGAGATCGCCAAGGCCTTAAGGATTGACCTAAGCCAGGTGAATCGGGTAGCGGAAATTTTTGGGAAAGAGTGGCAAAAGCCCGTCCGGTAATAACTGAAGGATTGAAGTCTCGGTGGCAGGGAATAATACCTGAATCTTTAGGTCAGAAAATTAGCCGTGTCAACTCCAAGCTTTCAGTTTCTGGCAATTTGCCAAAGCAAATGGGATCAGGCGTAAATATTTAGAGCGGTAGGGACGTAAGCGTCTCCGGGTCGTCGCGCTGACGGCCCGGAACCATAAAAAACAGTGCCACAAAAAACCCCATAAGCATCACCGCACCGGCCAGATAATAACCACCGGAAATACCCAGGGATACGGCATCTTGAAGTTCTTGGACAAGGTGCGGGTAGGTGGAAGCCATCTTGCTGAGGGCCCCCACTTGCCCATCCCGGGCTTCTGTAACAAGCCCCCCCAGTATGGCCTCATGCCCCGGCCCGCCGCCAGTTCCTTTGATGATAGCCGAGATCTTCCCCAGTTCGATGGTGTTTACCAGGGCACCCATGGCAGCCATTCCAACGGTTCCCCCCATCTGACGAAAGGTCTGAACAAGCCCCGAGGCCTGCCCCCTCAAGACACCGGGGACACGGCTAAGGGCATCCGTGTTGGTGGGGCTCATAACAAAACCGGCACCGGCACCGAGGATGGCCATTCCCGGGGCCAGCCAGGCATAGCTTTCTTTGGTGAGGAATAGCGCCTGGTGAAAAAAACCGGCAAAAATCAGCGCCGTACCGATGGCAGCGGGGATCTTCACCCCTGTTCGATCAAAGATACGTCCCGCAACCTGGGCCATTATGACCGCGGGTATGACTGTTGGCAGCATCCCCAGACCCGCCTTGAGGGGGCTGAAACCGAGGACATCCTGCATGTAAATGGCGCTGAATACCACCTGGCCCACCAGAGCGAACTGGGTACAAAAAAGCACCAGGGTATCTGCCGCAAAACTGCGGTTTTGGAACAGACGCATTTCTATCAAGGGATTTTTGACCCTTGTCTCAACCACCACAAGAAGCCCGAGAAGGCTGATTCCTGCTGCAAAAAGGACCAGAATAGCCGGCGATGTCCATCCCCAGGTTCGGCCCTGCTGGATTGCCAGCACAAGGGCGGGGGCACCTAGAATAAGGAGGGAAAGACCGGCAAAGTCCACGGATTGGGAGGGGGGCTTTTGGTCTTTGGGGCGAACGAGCAGGGTGAGGGCCATGGCAGCGGCGGCTATGGGGATGTTGATCCAGAACGCCCAGCGCCACGATAGGTATTGTGTGAGTGCCCCACCCAGGAGCGGGCCCGCCGCCATGAAGGACATGGCCACCCCGGCATAGACCGCCATGGCCTTACCGCGCTCATGCAACCCGAAGGTGGTTGTAACGATCGCCGCCGAGGCAGGCTGCATAAATGCCGCACCAATCCCCTGCAAAATACGGCCGAGGATAATCACGGTTTCATTTGGCGCAAGCCCGCATAAGACCGAGGCCCCCGCGAACAGGGTGGCTCCGCCCATAAATGCCGTGACCCGGCCGACCAGGTCCCCGATACGCCCTCCGATGGCCACTGTGGCCGCCAGTGCCAGGATATAGGCGTTGATTACCCACTGCAGATCCGTCTGAGACAGGTCGAGATCCCGCTGGATCCGAGGGAGGGCCACACTCACGATCGTCTGATCGATCATAATCATGGCCAGGGATCCTGTCATAGCGACCAGTATCCACCACCTGCGGTTCCGGGCTGAAAACATAGAGATTCTCACGTAAGAGAGATATTCGTCGGATAGCAGCTGAAGGCTTACCAGCATCCATGGGGATTGTAAAGAATCGTTCTGGTTTTGGAATCGGGTTCATAAAAGATATGAAACATGAAAGACAATCATTCAAGGTGCTGAAGCAGGTTGCAAAACTAAACCGGTCGTGTCTTTTGCGGGTCTGGTGGGATAAGCGGGAGCCGGTATTCACTGAATAAGGCATGCGGTGGCAAGGGGAAAGAGGCTGCAGGACGAGACAATCATTGACAAACCCTGGTTTGTTGATACTATCCCCGGTACCCACCGGTGCGGGTTCGGTCCTATTCCTTTCATGGGTGGGCAATAAAAGAAAGATGGCTGGTTATTTCAGGGATTTAAGGTATTGTGAATTATTTTTTCAAGTTAGATACGTGAAAATTTTTTTATGATAAGCTTTTTGGCTTCTTAACATGTCATTTACATCAGACTAGCGGAGATTAATTATGAAATTAAAATTATTGATCGGGTGCGGGCTCTTAATCCTTCTTTTGCTTTTTTCACTTGTTTCCATATACCCTGATTGGCTGTGGTTTAAGAATCTGAGTTTTTCCCCAGTCTTTTTGACCATGTTATTTACCAAATTCGGATTTGGCCTTGTGGTCTGGGTCTTCTTGATCCTTATCATAGCAGTTAACCTTTATATCGCCAGACGGCTGAGCCCGGGGGCCGGCCCTGGAGTTTCCCTTAAGATCGAAGGTGGTTATGGACCGCAGCTTGGCCTTTCAGGAAATACCCTGAACCTCCTTTTTGTAGTCTTTATCCTGGTTGCAAGTTTTTTTATTGCATCAAAGGGCTCCGATAAGTGGAACCTGGTCCTCCGCTATCTGTACCAGGAACCCTTTGGCATCACAGACCCTGTCTTTAATAAAGACGTGGGTTTCTATGTGTTTGCCCTTCCTCTTTACGATTTTATTCGGGGCGGTTTGCTGATCCTTTTCTTTTTCGCCGCCGGTCTGACCATCGTCTGGTACCTGAAAAACGGCACCATTCAAGTAATCGGTGAAGTTGTCCAGGCGGCAGGTGGGCCGCCTTCTTTGCCAAAAGTTGCGATTGCACCGGAGGTTAAAAAACACCTCATTTTCCTGGCGGGTATTATTGTCTTGCTCCTGGCGTGGGGGTATCAACTCAAGATCTACAGCCTTCTCTATTCCACACAGGGGCCCGCCTTTGGTGCCAGCTATACGGATGTTAACGTCAAGGTCTGGGCCTTTAGAATTCTGATTTTTGTCTCTCTTGCCTTTGCTGTTTTGCTTTTTGTGAACGCCTTTAAACCCAGGACAAAACCCCTCTTGATAAGCGGTGGGGTGTGGGTGGGGTCCATACTCCTCTTTTCCACCATACTCCCCATGGCCATACAGAAGTTTGTGGTTAAACCCAATGAACTGACCAAGGAATCCAAGTACATTAACTATAACATCGATTACACCCGCCAGGCCTATAATCTGAACAAGATAAAAGAGGTCAGTTTTGAGGTTAACGACAACCTGAGTATGGAAGATGTAAAGAAGCAGAGCGGAACGATTCAAAATATCAGGATCTGGGACGAACGTCCCTTGCTTCAGACCTACAGACAGATTCAGGCCATACGGCTATATTACGATTTTTACAATGTAGACGTGGATCGTTATGAAATCAATGACCAGTATCGGCAGCTCATGCTGTCGGCAAGGGAAATGGTGGTGAGCCAGCTTCCTCCCAGGGCGAATACCTGGGTTAACAGGCACCTCACCTATACCCATGGCTACGGCTTGGCCGCAAGTCCGGTGAATGAAGTCACCAGCGAAGGGCTGCCCCGCCTGTTTATCAAAGACCTGCCCCCCGTCTCTGACGTTGATCTCAAGGTAGACCGGCCGGAGATATATTATGGGGAAAAAACCGGTCAATATGTTCTGGTAAAGACCAAAGCCAAAGAATTTGATTATCCCAAGGGCGACAAGAACGTCTTTACCACCTACGAGGGCAAGGGGGGTGTTCCAATCAAATCAGTATATCGAAGGCTCCTGTTTGCCTATGAATTTATGGACCCTCAAATACTCTTTACCAACTATCTGGGCCCGGAGAGCAGGATCATGTATAAGCGCAGGATTGACAGGCGGGCAGCTGCCATAGCCCCCTTCCTGAGTTATGACCATGATCCTTACCTGGTTCTCTCCGGGGGAAAACTCTACTGGATTCTTGATGCCTATACCACCTCCGATATGTACCCATATTCTCGCCGATCTCAAGGCGTTTTCAAGAATAAGTCGCTTAACTACATCCGCAACTCAGTCAAGGTCACCGTTGACGCCTACAACGGAAATGTCTGCTTTTATCTGATTGATGAAAAGGATCCCATTGCCAAGGTCTACGCGCGTATATTCCCTGATCTGTTCAAGCCGTTTGAGGAGATGCCCGATGACTTGAAAACGCACATCCGTTACCCTAGGGACCTCTTCAATATCCAGGCGGCCACGTACACGAGGTATCACATGAAGGACGTCCAGGTCTTCTATAGTGAGGAAGATCTCTGGCAGCTCCCCGACGAACTTTACGGGGATAGCCCGCAGAAAATGGAGCCCTATTATATCATCATAAAACTGCCCGAAGGCGAGAAAGAGGAGTTTCTTCTTATGCTCCCTTTTACCCCTTCCAAGAAGGATAATATGATCGGGTGGCTGGCGGCCAGAAGCGACCTGCCAAATTACGGAAATCTCATCGCCTATAAACTGCCCAAGGAAAAGCTGGTCTACGGACCCATGCAGATAGAGGCCAGGGTGGACCAGCAAACGGATATCTCCCGGGAGTTGAGTCTGTGGGGTCAGAGGGGTTCAGGCGTCATCAGGGGCAATCTCCTGGCTATTCCCTTGTCTGACTCCTTTATTTATGTGGAGCCCATTTACCTGGAAGCAACACAGCAAGAAAGCGTTCAGCCACCAGGCGGAGCGACCCAATCCAGGGGTATGGGAAAACCCCGGGGAGGACAGGGCGCGGCTTCATCCGGGCGTGATAAGGCGAGGACTGCGGCCCTGCCCGAACTAAAGAGGGTTATCGTGGCATATGCCAACCGTATCTCCATGAAAGAAACTCTTGATGAGGCCTTGTTCAGTGTCCTGGGAGGAGGAATACCGCCCAAGGAGTTGGCTGTCCCAGCTGCTACGGAGATCCTCAAGTCTTCCGATCTGGGGGTTGCGGCCCTGGAACACTACAATAATGCGAAGGCCTATCTGCAGCAGGGAAATTGGGGCGGTTATGGGGAAGAATTGGAAAAGCTGGAGAAAGTTCTGAGGGAATTGGCCCGGTCCACCCCCTCCAATCCCATATCAACGGGTCAATAAATTGAAAAAATAGGCTTGACAAAACTACCACAATGTGGCATACTTCTTTTATCGGGGTACGTTGCCGGGTGACCGCTTCGGGTGAATATCGGGATGACCTTGTGTTTAATTACGACGCGTGCCGCTGGTAAAAGGATCTTCTTCCTATGTTGGCTTGATCACTCCTCCCTGGTCCCGAGGGTAAACCAGCTACCCCCCAATTCATAAAAGCCTTTTTAGAAGGCCACTTAACTGGTGCGTTTTGCGTGCGGATTCCCGGACTGTTCCCCGCGGCCGAACTTTGGATGGAAGGGGGGGAGGGACTGTTTCGTGTGCCAAGGGATGGGGTGTAAGATGGGAAAGACAAAGATTGAGTCTCGTGTGAAAGAGCAGTATGGGATGAGCCTCTATGAATTCATCAAACAAAAGATCGAAGTCGAGGCCCTTCATGATTATGAAATTGCCTCTTCTCTGGGAATATCTTCCAGCTCAGTAGGAAGATTTAGAAGACTCCTTGGAATTGGGAAGACAAACGGGTTTGCAAGGCGGTTTGAGCGAACTTACGGGAAGGGCACCATTGAAACGTTCAAACGTATCATTAGTGATACGGACAATTCTCTCGCTGATGTAGCCAGGCATTTTCAATTCTCCCGAGAAA
>JABMQV010000254.1 GCA_013203065.1 Desulfobacteraceae bacterium
AATAATTGACATTTCGAGAAATATTTTTTTATCCAGATGGTTGATAATGTTGTCGACGGCTGTCCGGATGTCATCCCATGTATATCCCTTTCTTATGTTCTTTAACGCAAAATCAGACGCACATTCCAGACCGATGAGGAGGGTGTTGATGTATTTGTTCAGGAATTCGACATGACCCGGGGTCATGAGGACATAATAAAAATTGCTGCTGAGCCATTTTTGGGACATATAGTTTCATGGATTGCCCCGTCACTCCGGTGCCTTTTTCACCAGTTCCTTGACCTGTTGGACGATCACATCCAGCGGTGTCCCCGGGCCGCAATTGCCTGAAACCCCCATTTCATTGAGCACTTTGACGTCCTCGGGAGAGATGAGCCCGCCCGTCATGACATGGATATCCCCGGCATGGCGTTTTTTCAATTCTTCCAGCACCGACTCGGCGATAATCGGCATACTGCCCGTATGGTCACTCAAGGCGATCACATCGACACCTTCGTCAACGGCCGCCGTCACAACCGCCTCCGGAGTCTGATATCTGCCCGTATAAATGGTTTCCATTCCGGCATCCCGAAACGTGTAAAGCAGCGTGAGTGCGCCCCTTTCGTGGATGTCACAGCCGATTTTGGCGATCAAAATCCTGATTTTTCTATCCTTGCGCATGGCTATTCACGCTCCTCAACAGACTGACGGACAATGGGCGGCATATCAATCTGCTCAAACGGATCATAGGGGACCCCGTAACCCAGCCGAATCACCCCCGTAACCTCCCCCAGTGTAGCACCCGTCTTGGCTGCTTCGATAATGGGACGCGTCAGATTTCGGCCATCTTTGGTCACTTCATAGATCTCCTTCAAAGATCTCCTGAGCACCTTCTGATCTCGGTTTTCCTTGAATTCCTTGACCTCCCGCACCCTTTGCTCCCGAAGGGCCGTGGAAGGCACCTTGTACGCCACATCCCGAATCGAATCATTGATGGGTCCCTCACCACCTTCCCCCTGGAAGGCATTGACGCCGACAATCAAACGGCTCCCATCCGCCTTTTCTCGTTGTATCTTGAGGCGGTTGGCCTCCATGATCTCGTTTAGCCATCCTGATTCGAGACATTCAAAAATGCCACCCCTTGTCTCAACCTCATCCAGATATTTATTGATTTCCTTTTCCAGTTTACGGGTCAGCCACTCCATATAATAGGACCCGGCCAGGGGATCAGCAACCAGCGGGACATTGGCCTCGTGGGTGATAATATGCTGGGTATCCAGGTTGAAGACTCTTGCCTCGTAAGATGGCAGGCCCACGGCCTCGTCAATACTTGATGCATCAAGGGAGTTGACCCCCCCGAGAACGCAGCTGAGAATCTGCAGGGTCACACGGGCGGCGTTATTGAGTGGTTTCTGGCTCTGAAGGGACAAACCGGAAGTACGAATGCCAATTTTTAGCTGCATGGCCTTTTTGGTCTTGGCCCCCAGTTTCTCTTTCGCGATCTTGGCCCACATCATCCTTGCCGCACGAAACTTCGCGATGGTCTCAAAAAAATCCGATTCCGCGTCAAGCGAGAAAACCATGGCGCCGTAGTCGTCAATCGAAATGCCGCGGTCGAGCAAATCACGGCAGATGGCCGTGGCCACCGCCAGGCACCCCCCCAACTCATTCACGGCATCCATCCCCCCCTGGCACGGATCCACACCGTTGGGGGCGAAGGGCCGCCATTTCGGCGTATGGCGGACTGAATACTCGATGTGGTCCAGGCAGACCCGTCTGGCGATGTTGGTGGGAAAGTCGGGGCACGCATAGACAAGCTTTGCTCGGATCGGGTCGTTGATACTGTTCCCCCGAAGCCGCGTGATATCCAGGCCCTGATTCTCCATGAGAGCCACGAGTAACGCGTAGAAATAGATAAAATTGGAGATGCCGCAATGGGCCAGTTCGCAGACCACATTTTCCAGGGGGATACCCTCCAGCATCTTTTCATAGACGTTCAGGCCATAAGTGGCAACCCCTCCGCACATCATGCTGTTCCATGCAAAGGGATGGTCAGGGTCGATACCCGACTGGGTTGGCAAATCCGCCAGCAAACGAAGGTCGGTCATCCCGTTGGCAATATACTGTTTGAACGCCTCGTTTGTTTCCTCCGGCGTGCTGTAGCTGACGATGAATGACTTCAGCCAGAGGCGGTCCCTGTACATCTCAGGATATAACCCCCGGGTAAACGGGTATTCCCCCGGGTCCCCCAGATCCGTCTCATAAGAGATTTCTTTACAATCCTCCGGGGTATAGTAGGTCTTTACGTCAATGTGGCTCTGTGTTGCTGTCCTGACCATGTGACCGAACTTCCGGTCCATAAAGACGGCCTCATCTCCCATGGCTCTCTTCTCCTTCTATGTGGCTTCTTTTAAAAAACCACTGGCGTATTTGTGAAGC
>JABMQV010000255.1 GCA_013203065.1 Desulfobacteraceae bacterium
ACCAACTACAGAGATCCTGCCTCGGTTCGGGATAACGCACCGTCACGGGGAGAGTTGGTAACCCGGTTCCTGTTGGGAGGAAGAAATCCGGAGGACTATCTCAAGGAACTGGAGCAAAAAGGGCGTGAATACAACGGGTTCAATCTAGTCTTTGGCGAAAAACACAACCTGTACTGGTATTCAACCCAGGGTGATGGGGGGCGTTCCCTTGGGCCCGGCATCTATGGTCTGAGCAATCACCTGCTGGATACCCCATGGCACAAGGTCACTCGGGGGAAGATGCGTATGGCACGCCTCCTTTCTGAGGGGCGCGATCCCTGTCCGGAGGAGCTATTCGATCTGCTCTTGGATCGTCAACTCCCGGATGACGAAAGCCTCCCCGATACCGGGGTGGGCCTTCAATGGGAGAGAGTTCTGTCACCGCTCTTCATCACCAGTCCCCATTATGGGACCCGCTCATCTGCCCTATTATCTATTGACCAGGATGATCATGTGGCCTTTATTGAAAGGACCTTTGATTCAGACCTGAATCACCAAAAAACCGTCAAGTACCAATTCCGGATCCAAGCCTAACCCATTGCCCAACCAAGCTTGCCCCATGCCTGAACATCCGGAGGGATCAGGTCAAAGAAAACGGACAAGCCCCACTATCCCTATGACAATCAGGTATATGGCCACGACATAGTTGAGTACCCGTGGCGCTATCAGGATCAATATTCCGGCAATAATGGAAATGATGGGGACTAACGGTACCACAGCCATGTTTACCTCCTAGACTGTAGGTTTGAACATATCGACTGGAAACCCGATCAAGGAACCGGCTTACAGGGATTCTCCTTCCGAGCCTGACATAACGCGTGGCGACTCATACCCAAAATCCGACTCCCAATTGGGATGCAACCCATTATCAGGGGCCCGCCAGTTGGAGGTCTTACATGAGGACAACGCTATGCACGCGAGCAGCACCAATGGCAAAATGAATTTTCTCGAAATACCCTTTATTTTTTCCATCCTTGATCACCTAGCCTTTGATTTCATCCATTTCCTTAATCAACAGGTTGTTGTCCGCCCCTCAAGATATATATGGTCATGGGTCAAAGATCAAGGTTATTCATTCTGAAGGAAGACCTTTTCTTGGGGATGTCCCCAGTTCATGGGAACATAAGTAAGGAGGGCGGCTCAGTCATCGGAGCTGAGCAGGGGAAACCTCCTCGGCAAACCTGAATTGTTGATCAACCACTTTAATGATAGTCACACTCTTTTGAGGGACCCGACTGCCCGGTGCATAGCTGATGGTCCCGGTGACGCCATGAAAACCCTTTGTATGGGCCAGTGCATTTCGGATCGCACCTGGTTCAGTGGTTCCCGCCTTGCTTATGGCTGCTGCTATGAGCAACAGCGAATCATATCCAAGGGCGGCAAAGGCGTCTTCCGGGAAATGGCCATATTGCTGTTTGTAAGCCTTTTTGAAATTTTGAACAATAGGGCTCTTGTTCTGAAAAGAGACGTGAGTCGAAAAAAAGACATTCCTGGAGGCGCGTCCGGCCACTTTCACCAGAAGGGGCGTGTCAAAACCATCCCCACTCACGATGGGTGTTTCGCTGCCGGCCGCTCGTATCTGCCTGACGATTTCACCGCAATCACTCGGCAGTGATGATACCATGAGGAGGTCAGGTTGGGGTCTGAGGCCCTTTAGCCGTCCGAGTTGCACTGAGAGATTCCTATCTCCCGTACGATAGGATCCTTCCAATGAGATGGCATTTAAACCGGCCAGTTTCTTGAATTTCTGTGTGAAAAACCTGGCCAGTGCGAGGGTGAAGTCAGATGATGAGTCGGTCAGGACCCATGCTCTTCTTGAACCAAGGGACTTATGAGCGAAATAGGCAATCGCATAGGCCTGCGCATCATCCCCAAAGGCGGTAAGAAACATACAGTTACCCACCTGCGCGGGGAGGGATGGCAGGGTGGCGCCCGATGTGAGGAAGGTGATCCCTTCCCTCTGAGCGATGGGACCAGCAGCAAGGGCATAGGAGGAGTCGTTCAGGCCGATGACGGCAACCGCCTTGTATTCGTTGACCAGCCTTGACATGGCCTCCTTGACCGCCCTGATTTCGGTCTTCCCGTCAAGGTGGATCAGTTCGATCTGCCTTCCGAGGACACCGCCTTCTGCGTTGATTTGTTTCTCAGCCAGTTGTGCGCCCCTGAGGCCCGGTGTGTCTATGGATGACTGCCCGCCGGTCACACTGAAAATCGCCCCTATCCTTATTTTTTCTGCAGCCCAGGAACCGGCTGTGATGAAAATCAGTGCCAGGAACAGACACAAAAAAACAAAAGCGAACTTCTTCATGGGCTTACCCCTTTTCGCGCTTGACCGGAATCTTCTGCCTCCCATTTGTCCTTGAACTATGAGTCTCGGATGTCTATCTTACAGCAAAGCCAGTGGGAGTGTCCTTCATAGAGGTCCAACCATTGAAGTGATGATATAAATGCTTTTTTTTTGATAAGTCAAGCCGTTCGCCAGCGGCTGTCATGTTTTACAAATGGCGATGGCAAGAGCGAACTGCGAATCAGGGGATACCAGGAAACAAAAAGGGGGTTGTTATCGTGCTTAGAAAACTCGTTGTGGGTCCCTATCAGTCCAACTGTTATATTTTGGGTTGCAAGACCACGAAGGAAGGAGTGGTCATTGACCCGGGGGACGAGGTCTTCAGGATCGTAAAAGAGATATCAAGCCTGGGGCTCAAAATCAGGTATATCCTCATCACCCACGGCCACATCGACCACGTGGGTGGCGCAGGAGAGCTCAGAGGGATTACCAAGGCCCTTGTGTGGATTCATCC
>JABMQV010000256.1 GCA_013203065.1 Desulfobacteraceae bacterium
CGGGAAAGATCGATCGGTTAGCCCTATCTGAATTAAAAGCTGAAGATACCGCGCCCGGTAGGCCCACGGTTGAGGGGGGTAGGGCTATGGTGAATTATGTCATTCGGGCCGTGGAAATGATCAAGAGGGGAGAGCTAGGGGCCATGGTGACCTGTCCCATCAACAAGGCCCTCATGCACCGGGCCGGGCATCCCTACGAGGGACATACACAACTGTTATCCCAACTTACGGAGACCCCTGACTGTGTGATGATGCTGGCAGGGGAAAGGCTGCGGGTCGCACTGGCGACCATTCATTGCTCGTTGAGCGAGGTCCCCGCGATTCTGGATACGGCACTGGTTTACAAGACCATCACCCTAACGGCCAGGGGCCTCCAGGAAGATCTGGGCCTCAAAAGGCCTCGACTGGCTGTGGCAGGGCTCAACCCCCATGCCGGAGAGTCGGGCCTCTTTGGCAGGGAAGACGAGAAGATCATACGTCCCGCCGTCCACATGGCCAGGGATGAGGGGTATCGCGTGGTGGGGCCGTTGCCCTCTGACACCCTCTTTTACAAGGCAGCCAATGGCCAGTTCGAGGCGGTGGTGGCAATGTATCACGATCAGGGGCTGATACCTCTAAAGCTTCTCCACTTTTCCGATGCGGTAAATGTGACCCTGGGTCTCCCCATCATAAGGACCTCAGTGGACCACGGGACGGCCTATGATATTGCCGGGACAGGAAGGGCTGATCCATCCAGTCTAAAGGCTGCCATCAGGATGGCGGTGACGATTTTTAGAAATAGAAGGGGCGAATCAACTCCATGTCAACTGAATACATAAAGATAAGGGGAGCCAGACAGCACAACCTCAAAGATCTCTCTTTAGACATCCCGAGGAACAAGCTGGTTGTCATCACAGGACTGTCCGGTTCCGGTAAGTCCTCGCTTGCCTTTGATACCATTTACGCCGAAGGCCAGAGGAGATATGTGGAATCACTCTCTGCCTATGCCCGGCAGTTTCTGGAGCAAATGGACAAGCCGGAAGTGGAGTCTATCGAAGGGCTTTCTCCCGCCATATCCATTGAGCAGAGGACCTCCAACCGGAATCCCCGGTCCACCGTTGGAACGGTCACAGAGATATACGACTATTTGAGGGTCCTGTTCGCCAGGATTGGTCAGCCCCATTGCCCGAAGTGTGACTTGGAAATCAGTTCACAGACGACCCAGCAGATCGTGGACCGGATTATGGGGCTGGAAGAGGGCTCGAAGGTGCAGATCCTGGCCCCTCTGGTAGAGGGGCGGAAAGGGGAGCATATCCAGCTGTTTGAACGGCTCAAAAAGGACGGCTTTACTCGAATCAAGGTAGACGGGGAGGTAAGGCTGCTGGAGGAGGATATCTCTCTTGAAAAAAACAAAAAGCATGAGATCAGCGTGGTGGTGGACAGGCTGATCATCAAGGAAGATATCCAAAGGCGTCTAACCGACTCAATGGAACTTACCTTGTCCCTCTCCGAGGGCAAGGCTGTTCTGGAGATCCTTGGGTCGGAGGAGATCTTCTTCAGCCAAAAGGCGGCATGCCCCAGGTGCGGCATCAGCATTCCCGAACTGACTCCCCAGATGTTTTCCTTCAATAATCCCCAGGGTGCTTGTGTTGATTGCAGCGGTCTGGGCACCAAGCGATATCTTGATCCGGATCTGATTGTGCCGGACCCCGACCTTTCTTTGAGAGAGGGCGCCATTGCCCCTTGGGCCAAGCGGCACTCTGTCTATTTTCAGCAGATGCTGGATTCCCTCTGTCAATACTATGGGGTTGATGTCTACAGCCCGTTTAGGGGCCTTCCGAAAAAGATCCAGGAGGCCTTTCTCTATGGGTCGGGAAAAGATGAGATCCCTTTCTATTTTGAAAGAGATGACAGGAGGTATTCCTACAACCGCCCCTTTGAAGGGGTTATCCCAAGCCTGGAGAGACGTTACCACGAGACAGCGTCCTATCAGGTTCGATATGAGATTGAAGACTACATGAGTATAAGAGAGTGTCCCGCCTGTAAAGGGGCTCGGCTAAAACCGATCGGCCTGGCCGTTAGAGTGGGGCAGAGGGCCATCAACGAGATCACGACAATGGCCATTGGGGAGGCCTACGAGTTTTTCCAAGAGTTGAGACTTGGGTCCAAGGAGAAGCAAATCGCCCATAGGGTCCTCAAAGAGATCGGGGATCGCCTCGGATTCCTCAAGAGTGTTGGGCTGGATTACCTTACTGTGAATCGGTCCTCTGCAACTCTATCAGGGGGTGAAGACCAACGGATCAGGCTGGCCACTCAGATTAGTTCTGGGCTGGCCGGCGTGCTTTATGTCCTGGATGAGCCCAGCATAGGTCTCCACCAGAGAGACAACCTGCGGCTCTTGGAGAATTTGAACCACTTAAGGGATCTGGGAAACACGGTCCTGGTGGTGGAGCATGACCCTGAGACCATTTTGTCGGCCGACCATGTGGTTGATATGGGACCGGGAGCCGGCCTTCAGGGGGGGCAGGTGGTGTTCCAAGGGACACCTGGAGAACTCCAACAGGATAAGGAATCCCTGACCGGGCAGTATCTTTCGGGGAAGCGGGCCATCCCGGTGCCTCCGTCAAGGAGGAACGGGAACGGGGAGGCCATTGTGGTTGAGGGGGCAAAGGAGAATAACCTGAAGGAGATTCTTGTCCGAATCCCCCTCGGTACCTTTACTTGCGTCACAGGTGTCTCCGGGTCCGGCAAGAGCAGCCTGATCAACGGCATCCTTTACCCCGCCCTTTGCCAGAAACTATACCGCTCCAGGAAAAAAGTCGGTCCGGTGCGATCCATCAAGGGCATTCACTACATCGACAAGGTCATCAGCATCGACCAGAGTCCCATCGGAAAGACGCCCCGCTCTAACCCAGCCACCTATACGGGGGCCTTTACACACGTCCGTGAACTCTTTTCCATGCTGCCCGAATCAAGGGCAAGGGGGTACAAGCCAGGGAGGTTCAGCTTTAATGTAAGGGGGGGAAGATGTGAAACCTGTAAGGGAGATGGCATCATAAAGATTGAGATGCATTTTCTTCCGGATGTCTATGTCAAGTGCGAGGCCTGCAAGGGACTCCGTTACAATCGTGATACCCTGGAGATTCGATACAAGGGGTCCACCATTGCGGATGTCTTGGATATGACCGTAAACCAGGCCTTTTCGTTTTTCGGAAATGTCCCGAAAATCAGGAACAAGTTAAAGACCCTTGTGGATGTGGGGCTTGGGTATATCAAACTGGGACAACAGGCCACCACTCTCTCAGGTGGGGAGGCGCAGCGGATCAAGCTCACCAGGGAACTCAGCAAGAGAGATACAGGGCGGACCCTCTATCTGCTGGACGAACCTACCACAGGGCTTCATTTTGCCGACATTCAAAAACTCCTCGAGGTCCTCAATTACTTGGTTGAACTCAAGAATACCGTTGTGGTCATCGAGCACAACCTGGAAGTAATAAAAACGGCTGACCATGTTATTGATCTTGGGCCGGAGGGCGGAGAAAAGGGGGGATACGTTGTGGGAACAGGGACGCCTGAAGAGATCGCGGAGATCGAGGGCTCATACACGGGCCGGTTTCTCAGACAAACCCTCTCTAAAGGAGTTCGCTGATATGATAAGCCAGGTTCTCAAGTCTCACGGTAAAATCCACGTTTTCAACGTGACAGCCCTCCGGGGCCCTCACCTGGACGGGTGCGAAGTTGAGGACGGCCTTAACCCCTGAGTCTATAAGCAGATTCGTAACCTTCTGTGCCTCAAAAGGCGGTGTGGCAATAACTCCAATTTCAATATGTAATTCCCGGACCAGTCGTGTAATCTTGCTGGCAGGCTTGATCGTGAGCCCGCAAGAGAGTACCCCATCCACTTTCTTGGGGTCTGAATCAAACGCCGCCAGGAATTTGTAACCCCTCCTACGGAAATTTTCATTTTCCACCAGTGCATTTCCCAGGTTGCCTATCCCCACGATACAAAGGGCCCATTCCCGATCGGTGGCCAAGATCCTCTTGATCTCCTTCAACAGGTTCTGGATATCATATCCTACCCCCCGGGTTCCAAATTCCCCAAAATAGGCCAGGTCCTTTCTGACCTGGGCCGGGTTCACTCCGCAAAGATCGGCAAGCTTAACAGATGAGATCACCAGCACGCCATTATCCAGAAGGTTTTCCAATGGTCTTGAATAAAGGGCAAGGCGCTCAATGGTGGGAACAGGTA